>JAFGFM010000154.1 GCA_016931115.1 Deltaproteobacteria bacterium
CTCCAAAATATTCAGTGTCTCAGGTTGCAGGATATATAAAAGGAAAAAGTGCGATATATAAAGCTCGCACATATGGTGGACATAGGCAAAACTTTACTGGTCATGACTTTTGGGAAGGACGATCAGCTTGAGTTTGATAAAAATGATGAAATAATTTTTATAGGGAAGTGTACTAAAGCTTTAGCACAAAAATATAATAAAGGGTTTTTAGATTTATGCCCTCCTGAAACGGATGATGTTATTGATTATATCAATATGCAAAAATAATCATAGGTGTTGAATTATTCGACGCATATAAAGAATAGAGACTTATCATCAAGAATTGGTTACATTAGCGGTGACACCAAAGGTTATCAGTATTCCAAAAAAGCGAAAAAAGAGTCTTTAATATGATAGGTAACCCCTTGATATCATTTAATGGCGGAAGTGCATGGGAATCGAACCCACCTACCGAGGTTTTAGCCCGGTACACCGGATTTGAAGTCCGGGAGCCCCACCAGTGAGCTTTCCACTTCCGTGGTAAAAGGCTGCCTGTCCCGACGTAGCCCTGAACAAAGGCGGATCAGCGTTCAAGTAGAAAGCTGAAAAATAACTTGTGAGACAAGTTTTGTAGTTAATAACATAACGTTTTTGGATTGGCAAGCGTTCTGAAGAAGGATTAATACTGGATACCCGCCTTCGGTTATAGTCATTCAATAAAGGGTGGTAATACCGAATGCATTATATCAGGAGTTCTTAAATCTCCCCTACACTTTGTGGAAGGGGCTGGGGGATGGGGAAAACCGGATGAATAAACAAAGCAATTTTATGTCTATCTTTTCCACCCTCACCCGACCTCTCCCATCCAGGGAGAGGAGATTCAGTCGAACCTTAATTCAACGACATTGTATTTTATACCCCAACAGAAAAGAGGTGGCATTTTATCCACCGTCATTAATAGCTACTGCCTTCTCATGAAGCTTTAGGCTTTCCACCTCAGCAGTAGAGACACCCATTAAACTCTCTAAACAAAAAGAAGGTTTTTTACTGCCCACCAGGGCATAATCAGCCAAAAAAATGAAGGAGGCTCAGTCTCTCATTTCAATCTTATTGACTATGAGTTTGAAAAGGTAAATAATACCCTCATTAAACCGGCAAATTACAATATATTGTTTTTTCATCTTGACATGCCACAATATATTGTTTATTTTCCCAGATATTCACTAATAGTAATTGATCAATCTTTCTACGGAATTTATACATTTTTCTGGTTGTATTTGTTTTTATGGGGAGGGCCAGATGAAGCTGTACAAACCCGGTTTTTCCGGAATATTTATTTGAAAAATATTGGAATTATGTAAAGGTATTTTGTTTTCTGGGGGTATTATTTATGCTTGAAAAGATTAAAAAACGGGACGGAAGGGTTGTTGAATTTGACTCTTCCAA
The DNA here is from genome assembly GCA_016931115.1 of Deltaproteobacteria bacterium. Lineage (GTDB taxonomy): Bacteria > Desulfobacterota > DSM-4660 > Desulfatiglandales > HGW-15 > JAAZBV01. The sequence continues at coordinate 1,426 of JAFGFM010000154.1, forward strand.
GATCACATCAGCCATTGCAAAGGCCGGAAAGGCGACCGGTGAATTTGGCGATAAAGAGGCAAAAAAGCTCACACTCCATGTTCTTACCCTTGCACATCAGATGAGGCTCGGTGAAGAAGTCGATGTAGAGGAGTTGCAGGATATAGTTGAAAGGGTGCTTCTTGACACCCCCTTTTACAAAAGCGCCAAGGCATACATACTCTATAGGGAGCAGCATGCCCAGATAAGGGCGATCACCACTAAGAGCAATATTGACCTGGTGGATCATTATATAGAGAAGCTTGACTGGAAGATAAAAGAAAACAGCAACATGTCATTCTCGCTGCAGGGGCTTAACAACTACATATCATCAGATGTAACCTCTGAATACTGGCTTAACAGCATATACCCACACGAGATCAGGGATGCACATAAGGATGGTGATATGCATATCCATGACCTTAGCCTGCTTTCTGTATACTGTGTGGGGTGGGATCTTAAAGACCTTCTTGTTAACGGCTTTAAGGGTGTGGAGGGAAAGGTAGAGAGCGGTCCGCCAAAACATTTGAGATCAGCGCTTGGGCAGATCGTGAATTTCTTTTATACGCTTCAGGGTGAGGCGGCAGGCGCACAGGCCCTGTCCAATTTTGACACACTGCTTGCGCCCTTTATCAGGTTTGACAACCTGGGTTACAAGGAGGTCAAACAGGCCATACAGGAGTTTGTATTCAACATCAATATACCCACACGTGTAGGGTTCCAGACCCCATTTACCAATATTACCATGGATTTAAATGTCCCTTCCATGCTCAAAGAAAATTATGTCATTGTGGGCGGTGTGGAACGCGAACAGCGATATTCAGAATTTCAGCCTGAAATGGATATGCTTAACAGGGCCTTTGCAGAGGTAATGATGGCAGGGGATGCAAAGGGGCGAGTGTTCACATTCCCCATCCCTACATATAATATTACGCCAGATTTTGACTGGGATAACCCAAATCTCACAAGCATATGGCAGATGACAGGCAAATACGGCATCCCCTATTTTTCAAATTTTGTAAACTCTGACATGTCGCCAGAGGATGCAAGGTCCATGTGCTGCCGACTCAGGCTTGATAACCGCGAACTCATGAAGAGGGGCGGCGGGCTTTTTGGGGCCAACCCCTTAACAGGCTCAATCGGGGTCGTGACCATAAACCTCCCCAGGATAGGTTATTCGTCAAAGGATGAAGATGCCTTTTTTGAAAGGCTTGAAAAATTGGTGAGCCTTGCCTCAAAAAGCCTTGATATAAAGAGAAAGATCCTTGAGAGATTTACAGAGAATAACCTCTATCCTTACTCCCGCTTCTACCTCCGTGAAATAAAGGAAGGTTCAGGCAGATACTGGAAAAATCACTTTTCCACCATTGGAATTATTGGTATGAATGAGGCATGCCTAAACTTTATGGGGCATGACATAGCAAGTGAAGAGGGTAGGAGATTTTCCCTCAAGGTAATGGATTTCCTCCGCCATACCATTGCTGCCATTCAGGAGAAGACCGGCGACATATATAACCTTGAGGCAACACCAGCCGAGGGAACCACCTACAGGCTTGCAAAAAAGGACAAGGCAAAATATCCGGATATTATATGTGCCAATGAGGAGTCATTTAAACATGGGGGTGAGCCTTTCTATACAAACTCGACGCAGCTCCCTGTTAACTATTCCGATGACATATATGAAACACTTATGCTTCAGGATGAGCTCCAGACCAAGTATACCGGCGGGACGGTCATGCATATATTTCTGGGTGAAAATATCAGCGAAATAGAATCAGTAAAAAATCTTATTAAAAAGGTGGTAACTGGTTTCAGGCTCCCATACCTCACCCTTTCACCCACATTCAGCATATGCCCGTCTCACGGTTACCTTGCAGGGAATCAGGAGAAGTGCGGTGTGTGCGGGTGTGAGACAGAGGTCTATTCAAGGGTTGTGGGTTACTTAAGGCCTGTAAAGCAGTGGAATGATGGCAAGCAGGAGGAATTCATCATGAGAAAAATGTTTAAGGCAGCATAGGATAAAAAATGACTGTAGGGGGCATACAGAAAAATTCTTTAATAGATTACCCTGGCAAACTGAGTTGCGTTATATTCATGTCAGGCTGTAATTTTGACTGCCCCTACTGCCATAATCCATCCCTTGTAAAATGCAGTGAGGAATGCCCTGCATCATTAAAGGGTGACGGCCTGTTTGAATTTCTTAGAAGCAGAAGGGGCTTTCTCGATGGAGTTGTGATATCAGGTGGTGAACCTACGCTATCCAAGAATCTTGTTAAACTGTGTGAATCGGTGAAGGGTCTTGGTTACTCCATAAAGCTCGATACAAACGGGAGTAGGCCAAAGGATCTTGATGTTCTGATTGAGCGGGGGCTAGTGGATTACATTGCCATGGATATCAAGACAGACCCTTTAAAATATAATTCGCTTGTGACAAATGGGATAAACCCTGAAGATATACTTAACAGTATAGAGACCATAATGGAAAAGGCCCCTGACTATGAATTCCGCACCACATGCGTCAGGGGTTTTGTTGATAAGGGTGTTATCACTACTATCGTAAAGATAATTAAGGATGCAAAACTTTATGCCCTGCAGAATTTCCACAGGGCAGAGATACTTCACCCGGAGTTTTTTAAAGATCTTTCACCGGAGTTTTCCGATTCTGAACTGACAGAGTTCAAGTCCATTGCCGTTCCGTGGGTCAAGGAATGTGTAGTAAGATAATTTTGATTTCGTGTTGCACTGTAGGGGCACGCTGAGCGTGCCCTCGCTATTTAAAGCGTGTGCCCTCGCTACGTACAGCGTGCCCTTTAATTTTCGTTTTCCACGCCTGCCAAGATTCGGGCACGGTGCGCCGTGCCCCTACGTGTAAATTATTGATCAAGGTGTAATTATGCGCCATGCGCCATGCGCTATGCTCCAAGCTCCATGCGCTCTGCCCTATAGCCCCTCTTTCTCCTTAAACTTCTTTGACTGGGCCATATGCCGCTTCTGTGATGAGAGTTCTACCTTTCTCAGCCGTATTGACTTTGGCGTAATCTCCACCATCTCATCATCCCTGATAAATACTATGGCGCTTTCAAGGGTAAGAGGCCTTGCCGGTGAGAGGAGTATATTGTCATCCTTTCCTGCGGCGCGCATATTGGAGAGCTTTTTTTCCTTGCAGGGGTTTACATTTATATCATTATCCCTGTTGTGTTCACCTATTACCATGCCCTCATACACCTGCTCACCCGGGACAATAAAGAGCCTTCCCCTTGGCTCCAGGTTAAAGAGGGCATATGCTACTGACTCACCCTGTCGGTCGGAAACTATTGAACCGCTGAATCTGGATGGAAAATCACCCCTGTAGTCTTCAAATCCCTCAAGGTACGAATTCATAATGCCTGTTCCCCTGGTAACGGTCAGAAAATCATCCCTGAACCCTATGAGCCCACGTGACGGCACAGTAAACTCCATCCTCACCCTGCCGGTGCCACTGTTTGAAAGATTTAACATCTTCCCCTTTCTCTGGGAGAGTTTTTCTGTGATGATCCCCATGAAGGCCTCATCAGCATCAATATAAAGGTGTTCTATTGGCTCCTGCTTTCTGCCATCCTTTTCCTTAAGTATAACCTCTGGCCTGCCTACACAGAATTCATACCCCTCCCTGCGCATGGTCTCAATCAGAATGGCAAGCTGAAATTCGCCGCGTCCCTTTACATTAAAGCTGTCCCTCTCATCTGATTCATCCACCTTTATCGCGACATTTCTCAGGGTCTCCTTAAAGAGCCTCTCCTTGATTTTGCTGGACTGGACATATTTACCCTCCTTGCCGGCAAGTGGAGATGTATTTATGGTAAAGCGCATGGATACTGTTGGCTCTTCCACTGTTATTCGTTTTAATGCCTTTGGAAACTCCCTGTTGCATATGGTGTCGCCGATCTTTACATCATCTATACCGGACAGAACCACAATATCGCCAGGGCCTGCCTGTTGTACCTCTTTGAGGCTAACCCCTTCATAGACCTGGATCTTGGTCACCTTGAGTGGAATCTCGGATTCATTTTCTCCCATGCATACAAGGCTGTCATTGAAGTTTACATTGCCGTTTATCACCCTGCCTATTGCAAGCCTGCCCATATAGGCAGAATAGCCCAGGTCGGCAACAAGCATCTGGAATGGCTCTTTCGGGTCATAGGATGGAGGGGGGGTCTTTTCTAAAATGGTCTCAAAGAGCACATCAAGATTGTTTGTCCTGTCAGTGAGTTTTTTCTTTACCATGCCATCCCTGCCTATTGCATAAAGCAGGGGGAACTCTATCTGCTCATCATTGGCGCCAAGCTCTATGAATAGATCATATATTTCATTCAGCACCTCCTGGGGCCTTGTGTCCTGCCTGTCTATCTTGTTTATTACAACAATTACCTTGAGCCCTGCCTCAAAGGTCTTTTTTAAGACAAACCTGGTCTGTGGGAGGGGACCTTCTGATGAGTCTACCAGAAGAAGTGCGCCATCCGCCATTGCAAGGGCCCTTTCCACCTCGCCGCCAAAATCGGCATGGCCGGGTGTATCGATAATATTTATCTTTGTGCCTTTCCACACAACAGAGCAGTTCTTGGCGGCGATGGTGATGCCCCGCTCCTTTTCAAGCTCAAGGTTATCCATGAGGCGTGTCTCAACCTCCTGACCCTCCCTGAAAAGACCGCTCTGTTTAAACATGGCATCCACAAGGGTAGTTTTTCCATGGTCAACATGGGCAATTATTGCTATGTTACGTATATCTTTATTCTGTACCTTTTTACTCATATTTTACATTTCCTTTATTTTTAAAAAACAGGGGCGAATAATAATTCGCCCCGACGAAATTATTGTAAAGATTAAAAAAATCAGCCAAGCTGTATAGCACACTATTATAAGGAATAGAAAGATAATTATCGAGCCGGAAGTCTGCGAAGTATTGAGTGTATAAGTGTGTCAAGCTGCTGTAGAAAATTTGATCTCTCTTTTCTGGTAAATGGCGCCGGCCCTCCGGTAATCTCTCCAAGGTCTCTTAGATCCGCCATAAGGTTTCGGGTGGCAAGAATCTGTCCAATATTATCTTCTGTAAACAGTCTGCCAGATGGGCTGATCACGCATGCCCCCTTTTTCAGGCTGCGGTCTGCCAGGGGGATATCAGCGGTTATTACTATGTCGCCCTCTGTCGCATTTTCAACGATCCAGTTGTCAGCCTCATCAGGCCCGCTCTCAACAATAACAAGCTTTACACGTGGATTTTCCGGAATCCTCATATGCATGTTTGAGACCAGCGTAACCCCAAGTTTAAATCTCTCTGCCACACGGAAAACCTCCTGCTTCACAGGGCAGGCATCAGCATCAATAAAAATATTAAGCAAGATAAAAGACCTTTATGGGAGAATGTTGATTGTTTGCATTTTGATAAAAGGTATTATTCAGGGTTATGAAGGATCACCCCTGGGATCTTTTCAAAATGGTTATCAAGTGTAAATATTTTATATTTTTCCTTATCTGCAATTACACCTATTATTATATCTGAGAGAGGAATCGTTATTCCAGACAGAGGTATCAACGATGACCATTATATTCCTTAAGCTCCTTTTCTTCATCCTTCTGCCAGTCACGATCAATATCTATTTTGCCATTCAGGGAAATCAGGTCTTCAATTGCCTTTTTATCAAGAAAATCTCTTATAGCAGTCTCAATAGCCTCGGTTTTTGTGCGACTTTTTGTGCGTTTTAGTAATTCATTAATGAGATTATTGTTTACATTAATTGTTGTTCTCATAATATGCTTCAAATGTCATATAAAATCGTCTATATTATATGCATATTGATGACATATGTAAAGAAAATTTCCATATGCTTTTATTTCCGTCTAATAAAGTGAGTCATGTTATTTCAAAATAATATATAACAATATATATTGGTGATGGTGCATATGATAATTAGTCAATTAGCGGGTAACCGCTATTTTAATCAATCACTTAAAACTTAAAAGAGCCCTTATTTAATTTAGATATAAGTAAATATTTTTTGATTTGATATAGCTAAGCTGATATATAGAAATATAAAAATCAATATATGCATTTTTCTAATGGATGAAAAACAGGGTATAAATGGAAGGGAGTGAGAAGAAGGGCATATAACTATATGCTCCCTTCATTAAAAAGGGTGTTCTTATCAAAAGGTTACTTATTAACACATTTTAAAGCACATATGATTGCCTGATGAAAGGGGGCTTCGCTGGCCCCTGGCTCAGGCCGGTTTTCAGGTAGATCATATGGGAATGAGAGGATCTGATCTATGGTGACATGTATACACTTAAATATTAATGGCGTTCCCAGGTCTGTTATCTGCGACCCTAATAAAGACAATCTGGCTGTTGTCCTGAGGCGAATGGGACTGACAGGTGTTAAAATTGGATGTGGTACCGGCGTGTGCGGCGCCTGTTCCATTTTACTCAACGGTGAAGTCATCCGTTCCTGCACAAAAAAGATTAAAAATGTTCCCGACTACAGCGATATCACAACCATAGAAGGCATTGGCACCCCGCAGAACCTGCACCCGCTGCAGCAGGCGTGGATCACCTATGGCGGTGTCCAGTGCGGTTTCTGCACCCCTGGTTTTATTGTTTCATCATACGGGCTGCTTAAGGAAAACCCCAACCCGACCCGCGAAGAGGTCCGTGAATGGTTCAGGGCGCATAAGAATGTCTGCCGCTGCACTGGGTATAAACCTCTTGTTGATTCAGTTATGGCAGCTGCTAAAGTCATGCGCGGCGAGGCTACAATGAATGATATCACCTACGACTTTGATGGCGAAAAGGAGATATACGGTTCATATCGCCCCAGACCAACAGCGCTCGCCAAGGTGTGCGGGCTCACCAATTATGGCGACGACATAAAGCACAAAATGCCTGAAGGTACTGCGCACCTGGCCGTTGTTATATCCCAGGTTGCACATGCGAAGATCATCAGTATCGATACGGGAGAGGCTGAAAAGATGCCGGGTGTCATCAGGATTTTTACTGCCAAGGATGTCCTTGGCTCAAACAACCTTGATGCCCCCCCGCTACTTCCGCGAGTCCTGGGCCGCGGGATTGCCCCGTTCCCGGTAATTGCCGATAAAAAGATCAATAAACGCGGAGACTGCGTGGCGCTCGTTGCCGCTGACACAGAAGAACATGCACGCGAGGCCGCAAAGAAGGTTAAACAGAACCTTGAGGTGCTGCCCGCATATATGACATTCCCGGAGGCGGTTATGCCCAATGCCATTCAGCTCCATGAGGGTCTGCCCAATTTCTATCTGGAACAGCCGGTTTTTAAAGGCAGGGACACTGCCGAGGTCTTTGATGAGGCCGAATTTGTAGCAGAAGGAAGCTTCCATTCTCAGCACGAGCCCCATTTACCCATCGAGCCAGACGTTGTTCAGGGGTACATCGGATTGGACGGCATGCTAACACTCCAGTGTAAATCACAGGGTATCGGCGAAGACCGTGAAAGCATATCACATGCGTGTGGCGTTCCTATAGAAGAGCTCCGGATAATCATGAACCCGGTTGGCGGTTCCTTTGGATATTCTGTAAGTGCTAACACCTTTGCAATCGTGGCAACCGCTGTCCAGCACCTGCGTATACCCTGCACACTCACATTAAGCTATGAGGAGTTCAACCACATGACCGGTAAGCGTTCTGCCACATTCAGCAACGCCCGGATCGCCTGTGATAAGGATGGGAGGATCACAGCCGCAGAGTATGATATAGGTCTGGATCACGGCGCTTATGGCACCATGGGAAATAAGATATTCAACAACCTTGTTTCGGTTGGTTTCCATGGATACAATATCCCGAATTTCAAGGCCCTTGCCCGGGGAGCCTCTACAAACCACGCTTTCTGCGCAGCGTACCGCGGTTTTGGCGCCCCGCAGGTCTATACAACAACAGAGGCTCTTATTGACATGATCGCCGAAAAGATCGGTATGGACCCGTGGGAGTTCCGCTATAAAAACGCGGCCAGGCCCGGTGATCTGACCATCAACAGCAGGCCATATCACGATTATATGTATCCTGAACTGCTTAATAAGGCAAAACCCTATTACGATAAATACAAGGCCGAGGCTGAAGCAGCCAAAAAAGAGGGAAGGCACGTTGGCGTTGGTATAAGTATGGGTGGTTTCATATACACTATCGGCGCCTTTGATCAGTCCGAGGTTGCTATTGAAATGAATCCCGATGGCACATTCACCCACTTCAACACATGGGAGGATGTTGGTCAGGGCGCAGATATCGGAGCATTGACACATGCAGTCAAGGCGCTTAAACCACTTGGCGTCAAACCCGAACAGGTTAAGCTCGTTATGAATGACAGCAAGATCTGCCCTGATACAGGGGTTGCTGCTGCCAGCCGCTCTCACTATATGGCCGGGAATGCCACCCTTGATGCTGCGGCCAAGCTCATGGACGCCATGCGCAAGGAGGATGGCACTTATCGCACCTATGACGAGATGGTTGCTGCGAATATTCCAACAAAATATATCGGCCATTACGATCAGTTCAATATCGGCCTGCCACCCGGACTTGACCCCAATACAGGCGAGGGTGAGAAAAACCCCGGCTATATGTACTGTGTAAATGTTGCCCTGGTCGAGGTTGATGTTAAAACTGGAAAGTCAAAGGTGCTAAGGTACACATGTGTTTCCGATATCGGCGTTATTGGCAACAGGCTCTCTGTTGAAGGACAGGCATACGGCGGGCTTTCACACAGCATCGGCTTTGCACTGAGTGAGGATTACAATGCCGAAAACAAGCATGGCAATATGGCGGGGTGCGGTATCCCCACTATCGATGTGATTCCGGATGATATCACCCTGATTTTCCAGGAGACCCCGCGTAAGGCAGGGCCACACGGTTCAGCCGGTTGCTCGGAGTGCTATCAGTCTTCAGGGCATATGGCGGTTATCAACGGTATCAACAATGCCTGCGGGGTTCGGATATATTCACTGCCAGCAACACCTGACAAAGTCAAAGCAGGCCTGGAGGCCAGGCAGCGCGGGGAGGATCTCACACCGCCAAGGTATTACCTTGGCACTGACTTTGAGGAAGAGCTGGAAAATATCAAGGCCAATCCGCTGTAAGCATAAGGGCTTTGAGTAAAAAGATTCTGGTCTGCCCGCTTACAGAAAGGTTACATCTACAGTATCGTAATCCCCTCATGCAGGGGATTACGATACCTTTTCTGAGCGGCATCGTTTGAAACAGCACACCTTGTCACATCCCCACAGGATGATGGATACACATGAAGCTTGAAGAATCAAAAGTATTTGTCAATGATTGCTTTAGCGGGGAGCCGGCCTCCTGCTCATACGCCTGCCCGTTCGGCCTTGATATCCGCTTTTTTATGGAAAGGGTGAGAAAGGGGAGGTGGATTCCGGCATATAAAATGTTCCGGGACACAGTTATTTTTCCTGTGATCGTAAGCAGGCTCTGTCCGCAGCCATGCAGGAATAACTGCCAGCGACCATCCATCGGCGACGAACCGCTTGCAGTGCGAGACCTTGAGTACGCCTGTACACTGTATGCCTTAAACCGCAGGCCTGAAAATTTTGTAATACCACCTAAAACCCAGCGCATAGCCATTATAGGTGCCGGGCCTGCGGGGCTGTCGTGTGCCCTGAATCTGGCACAGAAAAATTTCCATGTTATACTCTTTGAAAAAGAGACGGGCTGGGGGGGCGAACTGCGTGCCCATCCTGATTTTAAGTTGTTCGATGAGGAGATTGCGCTGCAGTTTTCATCTACCAGGGTTGATTTTGAGTTTAACCGGGAGATCGGCTCTTTAGATGAACTTACCGGCTTTGATGCCATATATGTTGCCACTGGCAAAAACGGGGCAACCTTTGATCTTATGGAGAGCCGCGATTCTGATCTTATGAATACCTCTCGTCCAGGGGTCTTTATGGGCGGTGCTCTCTGCGGTGTGCCTCTCATGGAATCCATCGCACAGGGCTCGCTCCTTGCCAGGATCATGGAGGCATATTTCCAAACAGGCAGGGCGGCCCGACCCGATTCAGATCGGGTTATAACTGACCGTGTACACTTTCTGAACCACAGTGGGGAAGAAAAAAAAGCGCTCGTTACGATGGCCTCGCCTGACTGCTATACGGAGGGTGAAGCTAAAGCAGAGGCTTCCAGATGCTTCCTCTGCGACTGCAAGATATGCTGGGAAAACTGCGAGATGATAAAGTGGTTCAGGAAGATGCCGCCCAGGCTTGGCGTTGAGGTCTATACTGACTCTCAAGCCGGGTCATCACTTTCCAAGCGCTCTCTTATTCGTGAGACATATTCCTGCAATATCTGTGGCAAATGTAAAAGCGTCTGCCCGGTTGGTGTGGATATTGGCGCATTGATGCAGTTTTCAAGGGAAGACAGGTTACGTACCAACAAAAATATCCCGGCTTTTCATGATTTCTGGATACGCCAGTTTGATTTTCACACCTCGGAAGCATTTTTTGTGTCGCCTTCCAAAGAGATGAAGAGCTGTGAATATCTCTTTTTCCCGGGGTGCCAGCTTGGGGCAGCGGAACCTGACCACGTGCTAAAGTCTTATGCATATCTGCAAGAAACGCTCAACGCCGGGATTATGGTCGGCTGTTGTGGTGCCCCGGCTTACTGGGCTGGAGATAAAAAGCGCCTGTCCGGCAATGTTGAACGCATCCGTTCTATATGGGACAGCATGGATAGACCCACATTCATATTTGCCTGCGCCTATTGCGAGAATATTTTCAGACTGCTTATGCCGGAAATAAAACAGGAAAGTCTATACACAGTTATGGCAAAGGATGATACTATTGTTCCGGCGAGGCTCTTTGAGGCAGCGGCCATGTTCGACCCATGTACAGCCCGCGACGATTTGTCCATGCAGGAAGGCATACGTATCCTGGCCGGACGGGCCAATGTAGCAATTGAAGAGCTTGATAATCCAAACAGATGCTGCGGCTATGGCGGTCATATGCGCCTTGCTAATCCCGGTCTGTATGAGGAGATCACAAAACACCGCAAAGATGCCAGCGATAAACCCTATATTGTATACTGCGCCAATTGCAGGGAGGTGTTCCGGCAGAAAGGCAAGGAATGTGCCCATATACTTGACATGGTATATGAGATTGATCAGGGAAAATGTGCGCCTACCCTAAAATCACAAAAGGAAAATGCCCTGGAGGTAAAAAAGAAACTCATGAAAAGATTGATTGGAGATGATTTCATCCCGGAGAAACATGAATGGGACAGCATCAGACTCATTATCAGCCAGGAGTTACAGGATGAGCTTGACAGGAAACTCATTATTGAAGACGACTTGAAGGAGGCCATATGGCTAGCAGAGAGAACGGGCGAGAGGTTCCTTAGTGATGACGGCGTATTCCAGTGCAGTATGGTCAAATCTGTACTCACTTACTGGGTCCAGTATAAAGAACTTGCAACAGGCGAGTATGAGATTCAGAGCGCCTATATCCACAGAATGAAATTCAACAGGGAGGGTTAATGCGTTGGAGCAGAACAGAACCTGGAAATGCGCAAAATGTGATAAAGAGCTCGTACTGAAGAAGATGCTGTTCTCATACCTCGGTCACACATTTTCCCATGAAATCATGCGATGCCCCAAATGCGGAAACGGGCTTATTCCAAAGGAATTGGCCGAAGGCCGTATGGCCGAGGTTGAAGCGCAACTGGAAGATAAATAGTGTTCATCCGGAAAAAGACAAATTCTGGATGGGGCTTTCAGCAGTCAGCGATCAGCAGTCAGCGAAAAGAATTTTTATAAAAGACTAAATAGAGATGGTCATACCTTTTTTGCCTGAAGAGTAGCAGTATGGAAAATGATATCCCCCTGACAACATGCCAACCGGTAATGGCCAATATTTACGAATCCGAGGTGTTCTCTCTTCTGAATGATCACTCAATGCATCCCGGCGGGCTAAGGTTGACCGACAGGGCCATAAGGCTGGCCGGGCTTCATAAAGGCATGAAGGTGGCTGATATAGGCTCCGGCGCAGGTACCACGGCGGCCTATCTTACCTGGAAATACGGGCTTATAATGACCGGGCTCGATATCTCTGAGTCTCTCATCCGTATCGGACTCAGCAAAAACCCTGGTCTGAACCTTATTCATTGGGACTGCAAAAAAGTGCCTTTTGATTCGCAGAGCCTTGATGCCGCTCTATTTGAGTGCTCTTTCTCGGTCATGGGCTATAACGAAAAATTGCTTGATGAATGTGCAGACGCCCTCAGGACTAACGGGAAGATGATTATATCTGACCTTTTTACAAAAGAAAATGCACATACCCCATCAATGCCTCCCACTTTCCAATGGCTTGAATCAAGGCTCGTTGAGGCAGGGTTTAACATAGATGTAAGCGAGGATTATACCCCAGCGCTTATTACCTATGCAGCAGAGCTATCTGAGAAATTTGGCGGGTTCTGCAAGGTCAGCCGGTTTCTCTGTAACAGGTTTACAGGGGGATTCAAGGTGACTGATCACTGTTATCGCCTGATCATTGCCCATAAAATTAAGGAATGATGCGTTGCCCATGATGATAACACCCTTAGAGAAATGGATTGCGAATAGAATCAATGTGGCTGGACGACTTGATCTGAAAAGGCTGTATGAATACCAGCTTGAAAGATTTTGCGAAACCCTTGCTAATGTAAAAAAGAACAGCCGCTTTTATAAGAGGCATCTGGCAGAAGTTGTTCCCTCTGATATCCGTGATATGGGGGATATCGCCCGTCTGCCATTGACAACACCTGATGATATTGCATCAGATCCGGAAGGCCTTATGTGTGTCTCTCCCAGGGAGGTAGGCCGCATCGTTACATTGGGCACATCAGGTACAACCGGAAGGCCTAAACGGGTTTTTTTTACAAAAGAGGATCAGGAACTCACCATGGATTTTTTTCATCACGGCATGATGACAATGACTGATGCACACGATATTGTCATGATCTGTATGCCGGGTGGGACTGAAGGCAGTGTTGGCGACCTGCTTCAACGCGGCCTTGCCCGTTTTGGGTGTAAAAGTATTGTATACGGCCCAATAAAAGACTACTCACACGCACTGGACATGATTGTTAATGAGAAAATCACCTGCATAGTAGGTATACCCGCCCAGATTCTATACATTGCCCGTATGAGTGAAAACAGCACATGCAGGGTAACACTTAAAAGCGTTCTGCTCAGTGCGGACTATGTCCCTGCCTCTGCAGCCAGTGTGATTAAAAACGCATGGGGAGCAATCCTTTACGAGCATTATGGTATGACTGAGATGGGCCTTGGCGGCGGTGTGGCGTGTGATGCAGGGGAGGGGTATCACCTGCGTGAGGCCGATCTTTTGTTTGAGGTCATTAATCCTGTAAGCGGCCTTCAGGTAAGGGCCGGCGAATATGGTGAGGTGGTGTTTTCCACGCTGACGCGGCAGGGTATGCCGCTTATCAGGTACAGAACAGGTGACAGGGGGCGATTTCTTACTGAAAGATGCCCCTGCGGATCATCTCTCCAGCGCCTGGACCGCATCACAGGCAGGCTTGCTGCGCCAGTAACGCTAGCAGACGGAAACAGGTTCTCCATAACTCAACTCGATGATGCATTGTATAAAGAGCCATCAATCGTGACATATGCTGCCGAGCTTCAGACTGTGAATGGACGCGACTGCCTGCGTATTATTGTTAAACCGGCAAGCGGTCCGGCTGATCTGGAGTCCCTGGTTCAAAGGATAAAAATGGAACTGCCCTCTCTGTTCAAGGAAGAGCGCCTTCTTTTACATGTTGAAGAGGGTGATGTCGATTATTTTACGACCGGGACACTCAAACGTAAAATTATTGATTCCCGCCTTTAAGGGAGTGACGAGTACCGGGCCACAATGGACATTGTTCACGAATGCAACCTTTATTTCCCGGAAATTGTTCACACTTGAAGGTCTTTACCGGCATGGATTTTCCGGTGATTTCATGCATGATTGCTGATGCCTCTTCTAATGCCAGCCATGAGTCCCTCTGACAGCAACGAGGTGCCTTATAAGATGCTATTCTTGCAAGCGCCCTCTGTGTGGCCTGCTGGACAACCTGTCTATTCTCACCATCATAAGGGTCAGCCTTCAGAACTATAGATACAGCTATGCCTGCACCAATGGCTGCGCCGCATGCACCCAGGAATGCGCATGCCCCGCCACAGACACCTCTGCCCCGCTCAATCGCTGTATTTATATCATCATTCGTAATCTGCTGCCCGCTGTTTTTAAGTGCAGTCAGGATAACAGCCGGTACCATGGAATGGTGTTCCGGGCCGTGTATCTTGAACAAAGGGTGAGACCGTATGGTATTCATAAGCTCTACCATGTCCTTCTTATGGCTGTGCAGACAGACATTTTTAATGATCTTTATCGCATCTGCGCTGTGGCAAAGGTCACAGACAAAATGGCCGGCAGGGCACCCGGCATTAGCCTGTAAGGTTTTTCCACAAAAATAGCATGAGCTCTCTTTTGTTTTCCAGTAATAGATAAGCGGCGCACCGCAGATCATACAGCCTGATTTGTATATGCCTGTGGTGCTGCCTGTTTCTGTAGAACAACATTGGTTCTCAGCTTCGGAAGCGGTGATCTCTTTTGAATGATTTTCTTTTGTCATATCATTATACCTTTGTCAGATACCTCGCGCAGAATGGAATGGTCCGGCCCCCTTTATAAACATGCAGGCTGCATCTGCGTAACCGCTCAATATCAAGATTATATGCGTCCTGAAAGGCCATTAATGTAATAGTAAAACCATTAGTCTCAACCTGCCTGAGAAAAACATCAAAGTCACTGGTATCAATATTTTCCTGCAGGTTCTCCACATTTTGTACCCTTGTACGCTTCCACCTTCTGGAAACAAACCTCCTGTTCTTAAGATGTTCTGTGCCATTCGAAGAGCAGCATTCACTAATGTTCTCCTTAGTAGTAAGCTTCATCAGCCCTTCGGGCAGAACCACAAAATCACCATGAAACCCGCATCTTGGATGATCGCATGCTGAAGGAAGAAAATCGGAGATGGTTACTCTTCCCTCTGTCTGCCTCTCTATCGCCTGTAAAACCTCCGGGAGCGTGATCCTCTCCTTATCTTCTGGCGGATGGGGGTAACGACCGAAATAACTTACAGGCTGAAAATGAACGCCTCTTACTGCCGGGGAGTGTTCAAAACCAAATTTCAGTATTGCGCCTATGTTATGATCATTAATGCCCGGTACAAGGGTAGGTACAAGGGTCACCCCTATCAGCTCATTGGAACAGGCCTCAATTGCCGCATGTTTCTCGGCTAAAAGGGGCCTTCCCCTCAGCTTTTCATAGATAGGGTCTTCTGTGCCGTCAAACTGCATAAAGACAAAGGAAAGGCCGGCATCAGCAAGGGCTTTTGTAAACCCTTTATCCTGCCCCAGCCTGATCCCGTTTGAATTCAGTTGTATGTTTTCACACCCTGCATCCCTTGCTGCGGCAACAATATCAGGCAGATCATCCCTTACAGTCGGTTCGCCTCCGGAAATATGCACAAAGGTATTTCCATTTTCTACAAGTTTCTTAAACTGCTCCGAAATTTCGGAAATCGCAGGGTCATGGGAGAGACCCCCGCTTTGAGCAAAACATATGGGACAATTTAGATTGCATTGTTCAGTGACCTCTACCAGTGCGCAGCAGGTCTTTTGCAGGTGCCCTGAGCAAAGCCCGCATGATTTGGGGCAATCAGGAGGATTATCCTCATTGGCCGGGGGGTGGTAATTCCCCCATTCCGTAAGTGGAATGTCGTCTCCCCGCCAGATTACAACTGAAAAATCTCCATGATCCGCACAGGTTTTCTCCATAAAATAATCATTGCCATGTTTTGTTATTATTGCAGGGATTCTTTTTAGACATACCGGGCAGACACTATGAGTGTTGTTAATTATCTTGGTCACATTATCTCCTGCACCGGTTTTATCTTATTATTTCTTTTTAAGCAGATCTGCAAGGGCTGCAAAGGGCTTATGTGAAACAGATTCAGATTTCACTGTCCCTGAATCAGGCATTTCACCCTGAAGGTGATCAGTGTATCTCCTGTGTTCATTGTCATGACAGTATACGCAAAGGTTTTCCCAGTTGCTCCCGTCAGGAGGGTTGTTTTCATGGTCATGATCTTTATGGTGCACTGTCAGAAGGTGAAGGTTTTTTTGAGTAAATTCCATGCCACAGCGGGCGCACACCCAGGGATGAATAGATAATGACTTCTCACGGTACCCCTTCATCTTGTCTTCCTGAGATCTGCGTGCCTTTGCCACTATCTCATTCATCTCTTCACGGGTAATTTTTTTTCTTGCTGACTGATTTTTTTCGCTGTTATCCAAGACGGTTGACCTCCTATTCGTTTCAACAAAAGTCTATTTATCATCTTCAATAGTATTTTTACATATATTTTAAAGATGAAAATAATTTTTTTCTTTTTTTTTGATTTGTTATATCGGGACTGATATATAGCTTGTATCAGTTTAGATATAATTAATGATCATTCTCAATTACGAGCAAGGCAGAACAGGGTAAAAATGGAAGAGAATGAGAAGAAGGGCATAAAATCACTGGAAGTATCAGGAGAGAAGGAAGAGGAGATATTGATCCGATGCAATAGGACTATGGTTTTCAGATAGTTATGTTTATATCTTGTTAATAAAAAAGGAGGATAGTTAATGCAAAAGGTATCATTAAAAATCAATGGGAGGCAGTATCAGTTTGTAGTTGAACCTGATAAGGTACTGCTTGACCTGCTTCGTGAAGACATGCGTCTTACAGGTGCGAAGCAGTCATGTGACAGAAAAGGGCAGTGTGGAGCCTGCACCGTAATAGTCAACAAAAAGGCAGTAAGATCCTGTGTAACCAAGGTTGTAAATCTTCAGGACGCCAATGTAATCACCATTGAAGGGCTGGGTACCCCGGACAATCCCCATCTTATTCAGGAGGCGTTCGTGCTTTCAGGCGCTATCCAGTGCGGGTTCTGTACACCGGGAATGATTATGGCAACAAAGGTATTGCTTGATCAGAATCTGAATCCTACTGATGATGACATAAAAAAGGCCCTCGCAAAAAACCTCTGCCGCTGCACAGGGTACAGAAAGATTTTTGACGCTGTAAAGCTATCTGCAAAATTTCTCAGGGGTGAACTTACACCTGATCAGGTTCGCCCTGACCCGAATGGCCCTAAATTAGGTGTGTCCCATCCGAGGCCCTCAGCAGTGATCAAGGCATGCGGTGTGGCACAGTTTGGCGCAGACATCTATCCTCAAGGGGCACTTGAACTGGCAGTTGTCAGAAGCACTGAAGAACATGCAAATATAGTATCAATAGACACCTCGGCGGCTGAAAAAATGCCGGGAGTTGTCGGCACCATGACAGCAAAAGATATAAAAGGCACCAACAGGTTAAGGTTTATCTTCAATGACCAGCCGATCCTTTGTGACAAGAAGGTCAGAAACCTTGGCGACCCGATCGTTATAGTCGCCGCTGAAACCCAGACGCAGGCGCTTGCAGCAGCAGCGGCAGTGAAGGTAGTATATGAGAAACTGCCTGTTCTTAAGACCGTTCAGGAGGCAATGGCTAGGGATGATGTAAGGGTTCACGATGAATTCCCGAATCTTGTTTATCAGCAGCCACAGATCAGGGGCGATGCTGCAAAGGCATTTAAAGAGGCAGCAGCGGTTGTTGAATGTGATTTTTCCACTCAGATGAATCATCAGGCACCGCTTGAGCCGGAAAC
>JAFGFM010000155.1 GCA_016931115.1 Deltaproteobacteria bacterium
ATGTTTAAAACAT
Source organism: Deltaproteobacteria bacterium (assembly GCA_016931115.1). GTDB lineage: Bacteria > Desulfobacterota > DSM-4660 > Desulfatiglandales > HGW-15 > JAAZBV01. Next base: position 14 of record JAFGFM010000155.1, read on the forward strand.
TGTTTATAAAGAGGTAGTAAATATGGATAATGAACATATTATTTTACAGACAGATCCGTATGGTACACTGCTGGGGTTGCCGAGCTTTCCTCCAAACAAGAAAGTGGAAGCTTTTTTTAAAATAGTCGACCAGGTCGAAGTAAAAACACAATCACAACGTACCCCTTGTAATGATATTGCCGGAAAGACACAGATCAGAGGAAATATTATTGATACTGCGGATATTAGTGAATGGGATTTACCGGATGATCATTCTTGATACACATATCTGGCTATGGTGGATAAATAAGGATGTTAATTCGCTGGATGAGAACCGCATTAATCTGATCAACTCTTCCGATATAGTTGCAGTATCTGCCATAAGCTGTTTTGAAGTCGCATGGCTTGATTTACATAAACGTATAACATTGCCATGTAAAAGAGAAGTCTGGTTTGAAAAAGCTTTGAAGGGTTCTGGAATTGATTTAATGCCAATAACCCCCCAAATAGCAACTTATGCGGTAGAACTTCCGGAGCATCACAGTGATCCGCAGGATAGGATTATTATCGCTACAGCCTTGTCTCATAATGCCAAAATCATGTCAGTAGATAAAAAGTTCAGGCTTTACAAAGAAATTAAAGACCATCTTATCTAATTCTTTCAAATAGACTCGCCACGAATGATCCAAATGGGTGTCTTAAGGCGTTTGCTGCGGAGGCTGTGCCGGTCTTGCAAAAATACTTGCCGGAATGATTTAAAGTTGAAAGCTCAAAGCTCAAAGCTGAAAGGGAAACCAAAACAGCTGAAAGTTCAAGGTTAAAAGGATTAAGTGGCAAGGATTAACCCATAACCTATAATCCATAATCATGCCTTTTATGTATTTGATATTATATCAACAATACATTATCATGTTTAAAACATTGTTTATAAAGAGGTAGTAAATATGGATAATAATGAACTGACTACTCATACTTATAAAATTCAGGATGTAATAGACAAATTTCCACAATTAATTAAAGATGTGGAATCTGGGCAGGATGTTATTATATCCAGAGAAGGTAAGCCTTTAGCAAGGATTTCCCCTGTAAAGTCATGTGAATTTAAAATTCAATTTGGAGTATTAAAAGGGAAAATAAAGGTTTCGGAAGATTTTGATGCACCATTGCCAGATGAGGTTCTTTCAGGATTTGAGGGGAATTGATGCGTCTTTTGATAGATACGCAGGTTTTTATCTGGGCGGTTTTAGATAGTAAATACCTTAGCCCTGAAGCTAGACAAATAATGATTGATGCCGCTGATATCTTTGTTTCTTCTGCCTCTATTTGGGAGATTGCAATAAAAACAAAAATTGGAAGGTTGGATGGTGAACCAAAAGAGTTTGTTTCTGCAATTGAGCGCAGCGGTTTTAAAGAACTTCCTGTTTATGCGAGGCATACCGCTGGGGTATATGAGTTGCCTCTGCATCATAATGATCCATTCGACCGGCTTTTAATAGCACAGGCAATGTCCGAATCATTACATTTACTGACTGCTGATAAAATACTTGAACAATATTCTAATATAGTTATTCATGTAAAAAAAATTAATCCTTAAAAAAGGAGAAGAAGGAATTAACAAATGGGAAACAGAGCAGATTGCCATGGAAATGAATGCTGAGAAGTTCTGCTTCTGATTTAATTTTTTACTTAACTTCTAAAGTTCTGATCTTCTAATCTTCTATTTATTTTATATGTACTTTCAAAGAACCTAACGTTCTAACCCTCTAAACTTCTAAACTTCTATTATTATAACTAAAAAACAATGCTCTACATCCCAACCCTGTTTTTATCCCTATTCATAACCATCACCCTGATCCCCATCTTCAGGACCCTGGCTATGAAGGCCAATGTTGTGGATATGCCGAATGATCGCAAGGTACATAAAAAGCCGATTCCAAAGATCGGCGGGGTTGCCTTTGCCTTTGGCGCGCTGATACCCATCCTGTTTTTAGGCGATTTTTTCCCTATTGATAGATTCACCTTATCTGTGATGATAGGGGCATGGATCATTGTATTGTTCGGGTTTCTGGATGATATCAAGGACCTTGGATACAAAGCCAAATTTTTCGGGCAGGTGGTTGCTACCCTTATTGTGATTTTTTTGGGCGATCTTACCATTAATAACATGGGTGATCTGCTCCTCAATGGCTTTTTACTTCCGGGGGTTATTGCAATACCTCTTACACTAATAACAATCATCGGAGTCACAAACGCAATCAACCTTGCTGACGGCCTGGACGGCCTTGCAGGCGGTATATCGCTCTTAAGTTTTCTTTGCATCGGTTATCTGGCATACATCTCCGATCTTACCTGCATTGCGGTTATGTCTGCCGCCATGGTCGGGGGGTTGTTCGGTTTTTTACGATTCAATACCTACCCGGCCACCATATTTATGGGGGATGCAGGGAGTCAGCTTATAGGTTTTCTGGCAGTAACTCTCTCCTTAAAACTCACCCAGGGAAATACCCCTCTTAGTCCTGTGCTTCCCCTTATGCTGCTGGGTTTCCCGGTGCTGGATACGCTCGTGGTAATGACAGAAAGAAGACTTAAAGGGCGATCGATGTTTGTTGCAGATAAAAACCATTTTCACCATAAACTGATGCGGCTGGGCCTTTATCATACTGAGTCTGTGTTTTTTATTTATGTGATTCAGGCAGCGCTTATAACCTTTGCCTTTATATTCAGGTTTTATTCGGATTGGCTCCTGCTGGGTTTTTATCTCCTTTTTTCAGGAGCCATTTTCACGTGGGTTTTGTGGGCAAATAAAACAGGTTATCAACTGATGCGGCCGGGGAGGTTTGATCGTCTTATCAAGAATAATCTGAGGATTTTCAAGATAGATAATGCCCTTATCAGGGTGAGCTTTACCATTCTGGAAATGGTGCTCCCTGTTCTGCTGGTATTCAGTGTATTTGTGCCCGGAGAGATTCCTGTTTACATTTCTGCTGCTGCCCTGGTATTTGTTATTCTTATTTTTATAACTGTCCATTTTAAGAAATGGTCAGGGGGTATATTGCGAGTTCCCCTCTTTCTGATGATCCCCTATCTGATATACATGGGTGAAACAGATTTGGCATTGTGGGCAGCAAGCAGAATAACAGGATACATGAATATTGTTTATGTTGCGCTGGCCTTTTTTGTAGTCCTCACCATAAAGTACACCAGAAGAACCAAAGGTTTTAAGGCCTCCCCAATGGATTTTATCATTCTGTTTGCCGCGCTTGTTATACCGAACCTCCCTGACCCCAGGATAGAGGGCTACAATCTGGGTATTGTGGCAATAAAGATTATTGTATTTTCCTTCAGCTTTGAGGTCTGGATCTGTGAGTTGAGAGGAAGGCTCGCCAAGGTAAAATTTTCAGCCGCTGCGGCCCTTATTGCTCTGGCTGCAAGAGGGCTGTTGTAAAGCTCAAGGTTGAAAGCTCAAAGCTCAAAGCTGAAAGCTCAAGGCTCAAAGGTGAAAGTTCAAAGTACAAAGCTGAAAGCTCAAAGGTGAAAGCTCAAAGGTGAAAGCTCAAAGCTCAAAGTACAAAGCTAAAAGCTAAAAGCTAAAAAGGGTTTAAGAAGGTGAAAAAGATAGAAGGTAAGATATTCATAAGATGAGAAGTTAAGAAGGTTGGAAGTTAAGGAAAAGTGAAAAAAAGTAGAACATAAAAAGACTAGAAGTTGGTATGAGTAGAATATTAGAAGAAGTATCCGGATCTTATAGGTCTCCAAATCATTTGATTTAGGAGCTAAACTTCTAACCATCTAACATTCTAAATTTCTAGTTCTAAAACAAAGGAGATATTATATGAGTTTCAGGAATATAGCCATAATGGGTATTTCATTATTACTTTCTTTTGCGGTTCTGTCATGCGGCAGCCCGGAACAAAAGAGGATGAAGTTTTTTAACAAGGGGCAGACCCTTTATGATTCGGGTGACTATGTAAAGGCTAGACTTGAGTTCAAGAATGCCCTGCAGATAGACCCCAAGTTTGCAAAGGCCTATCACATGCTGGGCATGATTTCCCTTAAGGAGAATAATATACGCGAAGGTTTTGGAAATCTTTCAAAGGCGGTGGAGCTTGACCCTGATCTTATTGATAGCCAGGTTGAGCTTGGAAAGATATATCTACTGGCCGGTGAAAACGATAAAAGCAAAGAGATAATTGACCTTTTGTTTTCAAAAAGGCCTGATCTTTTTGAGGCAAATCTACTATATGCCTCCTGGCTTATGCGCAATGATAAGCAGGAAGAGGCAAAAAAAATAATTGATGGGCTGATTGAAAAAACGCCGGAAAAAACAGAGCCCTATTTTCTATTATCAAGCTGGCACAGGCTTAAGAAGGAAAATAATCTGGCGATAGCGGCCCTTCAGAAGCTGCTTGAGCATGACAGCGCAAACATTACTGCCATGCTGCTGATTGGTGAAATTTATGAGTCAGACAAGATGTTTTACGATGCGGAGAAGGTCTACAGAGAGATTATAGCGAAAAATCCCGGAAAGACCGACTACAAGCTCATGCTGGCAAGGTTTTTTGAGCGCATCAATGAAACGGAAAAGGCGCAGGAGACACTTAATACAATAATAAAGGAAAACCCCGGAGATGTGAAATGGCGTCTTGCGCTGGCAGGCTATCTTGACCGCATGGGTAAATCCGATGAGCTTATTAAGCTCCTTGAACAGGCAACCACAGATTTTCCTGAAGATATCTCCCCATATTCTCTGCTTGCCAACCATTATTCCATAAATGGAAAGGATGACAAAAGTCTGAAGGTTATTGAGGACTATCTGAAAAAGGTAACAGAGGGGCCTGAGTTTTTAAAGGCCAGTGTCATGAAGGCCCAGATACTTTTTAAACAAAACAAGGTTGATGAAGCACGTAAGCTTGCTGACATTGTACTTAAGGAGAACCCTGGCGACTTAGGGGCAAAACATCTTAAAGGCGATATACTGGCATCAAAAAAGGATTATTTCGGTGCTATCGCCCTGTACCGCGATGTCCTTAATGAAGAAAATACTAACTATATGGCACATCTGAAACTTGCGCGGGCGCACATGTTTAATAATGAGCCTGAACTTGCCCAGGAGCAGTATAAAAAGCTGATTGAGGCAAAGCCTGATCTTAAGGAGGCCTACCTGGAGTTGCTGGATATTTACAGGGCAAAGGAGAAGCTTACCGAAGCAGAGAGTATTTTGAAGAATATGATAAAACAGTTTCCTGATGATGGCGCCCTCTATTCGCTTCTGGGAGATCTGTACCTTGCAAAAAAAGATTATGTCACCGCTAAAAGCAATTATGAAAAGCTGCTTGAGAAATTCCCTGACTCATATATGGCATTTCATAAAAATGGCATTATAAGGCTGGCAGAAGGAAAGAATGATGAGGCAATGGAATTTTTTGAAAAGGCACTTGATAAAAATCCTGAATTTGTACAGTCCCTGAGCCTGATCATAGAAAGCATGGCAAGACAGGGTAAAATTAAGGAGGCCATAGTAAGGTGCGAAGAGCAGATTAAAAGGGCACCTGATAACAGTGCCTACCCTGTTTTGCTGGCCAGGCTTTTTGGTGTTGAGAAGAACTATAAAAAGGCAAGGGAGATACTAAACAGCGCACTTGATAAAAACCCGGATAATATGGAAGCGCTTTATACACTTGCCAATGTGGAGCAGGCTGAGGGTTCCATTGATTCTGCCATTAATAAATACAGAGAGATATCCAAAAAATATTCGGATAATATTCGTGTAAAACTATTGCTAGCGACCCTGCTTAGCCAGAAACAGGAGTTTAAGGAGGCTAACAGGCTCTATGAAGAGATACTGAAGCAGCAGCCTGATATAGCAATGGTCGCAAACAACCTTGCCTACTACTACGCTGAGTATGAGCCAACCCCGGAAAATCTGGAGAAGGCCGTTAAACTGATCACCCCGGTGCTTGAGAAGAACAAGGATGCCCCGACAGTTGTTGATACTGCCGCATGGGTCTATTTTAAACAGGGGAATGTGGAAAAGGCAAAAGAGCTTTTAAAGACTGTTGAGGGGAGGGCGGATGAGTTTCCTGAGACAAGTTATCATCTTGCGCTTATATATAATTCAACAGGAGAAAAGGAGGTTGCAAAGATGCATCTGAAAAAGGTGCTGGATAACCCCAGGAAAATAGATAAGCGTGATGAGGCAGCCAAACTATATAAGGAGCTGGGCGGGTTATAAATAGTGTTCATACAAAAACAGATGTTTTTGTATGAACGCGGTCAGCTTTCAGCGGTCAGCTTTCAGCGGTCAGCTTTCAGCAAAAGGAATATAATACAAAGACCTGGTTGATAGCTGAAGGCTTCATCCAGAAACAGCCTCTTCCTGGAAGAACATTAATGAATTCCAAATAAAAAGATAACCTGATCCTATCTTGAGTTATTTAAAAAGCCAGTGTAAAATTTTATTAAATAATATGCTAAGGGTACATTGCTGACCTGATAAGGAACCAGAAGGCCCGATTCTGAAAAAGGAATATATTTCCAGAATCGGGCCTTTATTATTTTATAACAATATACTTTGAGGGGTTAAAGGAGGAGAGAGAAGATGTTTAAAAGAGGAAAGATATTAATATTAATTTTAGGCGTGTTATTTTTGTTATGCCCATCTCTGGCTCTGGCGCATGATGCGACAATAGAAGACCCGTTTGAATTGTCTCTAAATGAAGAAGGGTATGTTGAACATACTGATGATGGACCTTATAAAGGAACCTTGACGCTCAGCATTAAAAACAAGGGCATTGATCCCTGGGGCGATTTTCATTTTTATTCCAATACAGAGGGGGTTATTTTTGGAGAAGATGAAGGTCTTCCAACCATGACAGGGGCAGCTTCATATTCATATACAATTGACCCAGATCAGAAGGGGCTCCATTTTTATTTTTATGATGACCCTGTATACACTGGTGAGCAGGTGAGCTTTAGTCTTTATACCGACAATACTTCAATGGAAAATGCGGTTTTTAATATTTCTTTTGAGCCATCACCCATACCGGTACCCGCTGCTGTCTGGCTTCTTGGTTCTGGCCTGATCGGTCTTGTTGGATTAAGGAAAAAGAGCCGGTAAAAAAATGCAATGAACTGCACATGTAGAGACAAGGCATGCCTTGTCTCTACAAGTATTCAAGATATTAGATTTTATAGTCCAAGTAACTGATTCTTAAAAAGATATTTTAATTAATATATAGGAGAAATAAATAAATGAAACGCCTGATATTAGTTACTATTTTTATTCTGCTTTTAAATAGCAGTTCTGTGTTTGCTTTATTTTTAATCGATGATTTTTCAACTTTTGATAGTTCCGCGGTTTTCACTGGCGCAGATGGGTCTGCTACTTTTAACCAGGGAACTATCTATGAATTTACATTAAATGAAAAGGAAATATCTTCTACCGGTTGGAGTTTATACTATTTTGATAACCCTGCGATCAAAAGTGTTAACGAATCAGGTTTAAACACGTGGGGTGGAACCAGATTTACTGAGGTGGATTTCACACATTCATCTGGCATATCGAGCAATATTGCAATTGACACTTCATATCAAGGTGGAGTCACTGTTTCAAATCAGGGCGCAGGTCAATCATGGAAAAGTTTTACTATGTCATATACTGGCGGGGCTTCAAATTTTACAGATGCTACAAAATTATCTGTAACTTTTGACCCTGACCATGTTGGCTTCGTAAAACCTACCAGTCTTTGGATAACTCTAAAAGATAATGACTCTGAAGCAACCAAAACTGTAACCTGGACCTCTAACCAAGAGTTACCTGAAACTGTGGTGGATTTCTTCTTTGCTGATTATTCAGGAATTGATAAGAGTTATATAAGTGAAATAATATTTGGTTACGAGTCCGATTATGCCAACGATGTGTTATTTTCTTCAGTCACTGCTGATGCAGCGCCTGTGCCAATCCCGGGAGCCATCCTGCTGCTTGGTTCCGGTCTGATTGGATTGGAAGGGCTAAGAAAAAGATTTAAGTAATAAAACAGCCGTTGTGATGATTTCGCTACCTTCATAAGGCTGGGTCATTGACCTCCCTCAATTGGCCAGATAAAAGACATGCCTTCAGTATTCTATCTGAAGGCATGTCTTTTTTAATTTCCAAAAATACACTGAATGCCAAAGGATCTTCCCTCTGCGGGAATTCATAATATCCTGACATAATGGTGCGGGTAGTCCTTTATTAGAGAATGTCTCAATTAAATCACAAGACAAGAAATCATTGCCAAAAAGGAGATTGAGATCCTTGATTTGGAATCGAAGATTGGAAACCTTTCCGATTCAAAAATCAGGAGGGAGAGGGATTATCTGGAAAAATATTATAATGAAAAAATTTCCAAATTTGCATCCCCGGAGCTGTTTAACTCATACTGGGCCTTTTACCGGTTGTAAACCCTTCTGTCAGTACTGTAAACATTATCTGAAAAGATTGTAATATCTGTAAAATGTTTTCGGATAGCATGAATCATTATATAATTATCAACCACCTTTAATAGATTTCGTATTTTATCAGTGTCTGGCAGCATTGAGCGAAGCCTTGCATAGTATCCCCTATCAATTATCATATTCAGGGTAGATGCAAAATTAATATCAAAAAACCATCCTATGCGAAATAATACCAAATCTATCTGATTTTTAATATTACAATTACTTACCATCTTTTTATTAACGATTTCTTCGTATACCCCTTCAGATACATCCAAACCTTTTGGAAACCTATCTATAGTCGAATCCCCAAAAAGATAAACATCCTGGTCAACCCTGAAAATATCCAGTTTGTCAGCATCCCTGATCAACTCTGCAAAGATGTTATACCTTCTGTCTGTAAGCCTGGGCAAACTTGCTTTGTTATGAAGCAAAACAGCAGTTTCTACGATTGATCTGGCATAATCATCCATTTCGTGCAGGAGATTATGCTTTCGGATAACATCAACACCCAGTTTTCCATGATCAACAGAATCATGGTCATTAAAGGTGTTATATTCAGCCATCTGTGGAAAACGGCCTATGTCATGAAGAAGGCCAATCGTTTGTGCAATATCTATTTCATGGGAATCCAAGCCGATTGATCTTGCGATAGTAACCATTTCTTTAGAAACTAAATGGCTATGCTTTTTTTTAAGTATGAAATTTTCTTTGCATAATGGGTATTCCATCTCAAATGCGTCTATGTATTTATTAAACCATTTTTTAAGCTGCAATATGTCATTGTTGTTATTTGACTCTATCATATATTTAATCCTCTTTTAAAAGTTTTCCTTACTATAAAAAAGAATTGTTCAATGATAATTAGCAATTTAATAAAAAATGGTTTAATGTTTGAAGTATGGGATACTGTCAACGAGGCGTATAGATAAAATATTATCTGGCTGTCTGCGACATTCGAGAAATCTCCAGTCTATGTTTCCGATGACATAATCCCCGAATAATGTTTCCCCCAGTTTCATTTTCACTGCCATTCCATATTTATATGCCTTAAGGGGAATATCTGAACAGAAATCCCCAAGGCTATAGGCACCCAGATATTTTTTATCCCCGGTGTGTTCAATAGTGACAGGCTGAACAGTATGCGGGTGATGTCCCAATATGGCGTCAAACCTGAAGGCGAGCCTTTTTGCAAGATCTACAATCTCCTGACGCGGATATTTCTCCAGTTCATAACCCCAGTGAGGAAAAAGGATGTTTAAACCCTTCCCGAATGCGTTGATTTTCTGACCAGGCCTGAGCCAATGAACTCTATTACTGACCTGGTTAGACCATATAGTGCCTGCATGTAACCTGATTCGTGTATTGATGTCCACGTAGGGCCGATCCGCCTTTCCAAAAAGATGAAACCCGCGAGATTCTAAAAGCTTACAGGATTCATCGTAGTGCTGATCTTCAAAATCACCGGCATGGTTATTTGCAACTGATAAATAGGTTGCCTCTGGCGGAAAAAGATCCTCCATCACATCTACAGTGTCCATATTCTGCCATTGTAATGCACCGAAGATGACCCCTTTCCGCCTTCTTTTATGGGTGACAGTGGCCTCAAGATTGGCAACAAGATATTGAGAGCCGGAAAGAAAATTCTTTATTGATTCATGAACAGTGATTTTATGCATGCCAACTGACATAATATCCCCTAAAAAAACAATGCTGCAATCCGCTTTTACTATAGGATTCATATTATACATGTATGGCAGAAAATCGAGAGGCGCGCCATGATCGCGGTGATCCATACCCAGGACATTGCGTAAAATAACGCCTGTAGTTTCATAAATTGAATAGGGCGTTGCGATTTTTCTTAATTTTATCATTTCAGGCACTGTCATCTTTTAATTCGTCAATATTATTTCACGCATATTCTATAAGGCTATTCTCCATCTCATCCACAATGTCATTATTTTTATTGTCAGTCCGGGAAAGTGGATAAGCTCTATTTGAGGACCATTCTGAAATTATTTAGAGTCCATCCGGAAATTATCTCTTTTTGAATGGACACTGCTAATTAACACTTTAATAATGCTATTTTGATAAAACTCTTATGCCTTCGCTATATAATAAGATTTTATAATATTAATAAAATGGTCTGCTCATGCAGTACAAAAAATAATATGGCAGAAATTATATTGAAAATTATTTAATGATTTATAAGTGAGGATGTGAATGAATAAATATAAGCCGGTTGAAAAGGTAGATAAGATAATTCACTTGCTTGTTGTTGACGATGATTTAGGCATGCTGAATGTAACGAGAAATATACTTGAACGGATAGGCTACAACATAACCTATGCCAATAGCGGCAAAGAGGCTATTGTACTAATGGAGGAATATAATGATGTCTTTGATGATATATTTGATGTGGTAATCACTGATTATTATATGCCAGGTATGAATGGTATTGAATTGGCAATGGAGGCAAAAAAATTCTCAATAAATGCTCCAATAATTTTATATACTGGTAAAATTGATATTTTAAATGAAGATCATATTACTGAGGCAGGATTAGCAGGAATAATTACAAAGCCATGCAGCATAAAAGAAATAGATAACCTCATAGAAAAGGTATTAATTGAAAAAGAAAAAACATATCAATGGATAGATAAATTTAATAACACATCTCTGTTCCATGAATGCCATTGAATTATGAATCACCAGCCTTGATACATCTGTTATGATACTTTGCAGTAAGGAAACTTGGGGTATCAATGGCGTCATTATCGAGAAAGCGTGAGATATCGGTCCTTCCTGTGAGTGACTCAGTAAAAGGGGGCCAAAGATATCAGCGAAAAAAGGGTTTAAATCCTGGAAGCTAATAACCTGCGTTCCCATTCAATATTTCTCAAAAAGGGAATTTTTATCAAAATCAAACAATCAAAAACAGGTATAGATGTTTCCAACCAGATTGTTTTTCTGATCCATATTTTCATTTAATTTTTACTCTTTGATAATACGCAGCTAACACGGGCGGGTTTATTATTCAAAATATTAAAATGTTACTCGAATGTACGTGCATCTTTTTTCTGATGATCCTTAAAAAATATGGCCGTCTTCAGGAACAATAACGGCATTCGGGAAACCTATAAGGTTTTAAAAAGGAAATTGAATGACTAAAAAGAAAGTTAAGACATTTGTTCTGGACACCAATGTAATTCTGCACGACAGTTCATGCATTTATCATTTTGAAGGAAATGACATTGTCATCCCCATAACCGTTCTCGAAGAGCTGTACCAGTTTAAAAAGGGTAATTCATCTCTTAATTACCATGCAAGGGAATTTTTAAGGAATCTGGATTACCTTAGTGGTGATCTTATGTTTGAAAAAGGCGCTGAGATCGGGAATGGTCATGGCAGGATAATGGTTAAGCTTGAACAGGAATTCCATGCTGACCTAAAACTGAATTTTTCGCCCCAGAAACCGGATCATCATATACTTAATGTCTGCTACCATCTTTATAAAGATAATCCTTCAAGGCAGGTGATCCTTGTTTCAAAGGATGTAAACCTTCGCATGAAGGCCAAGTCAGTTAATTTGAAGGCACAGGATTATACAACAGACCATGTTAAAAATGTGTCGGCACTTTATGAAGGTTTAAGGGTTGAAGAAAATATCTCTTCGGAAATTATCGATAAACTGTATCATAAACCTTTTGAGATAGATCCTGCTGAATTAAACCTTAAATCAGGGCTTTTCCCAAATCAGTTTCTAATTCTGAAAAATGGCAGAAAATCTGCCCTTGGGGTGTATGACACTTCACTCGAAAAGATAAGGCGGATCGATAAAAAATTCGTGTATGGGATTGCCCCGCGTAATGCCGAGCAGATTTTCGCCCTTGATTCACTATTAAACAGGGATATTAAACTCGTTTCCCTGTCAGGCAAGGC
>JAFGFM010000156.1 GCA_016931115.1 Deltaproteobacteria bacterium
CATGGATACTAACTTCAATGAACGCCATAAATTTGAGTGGAAGGATGGAGCATTCGTTGAGGTTAAACAACCATTTCTGTATGTTGGGCTCGATTCCACCACTATTAAGTTGGTAGTATTGTATTCAGAAAGGGAGTGATATGCCTACCTTTGGCAAGAAAAGAATATGATATGGCATAATAAAGGGTTGTAATCAGATTAATTGAAGCAAATAAGAGAATTTTTTCATAAAAAAAGAAAAGATTGTAAAAAAAAGTTGCTTCCCGATAATGGAAAATCCGATTTTTTAAATTTTTGGCTTGTTTTATCTTTGAATTCTCGGACAGCCTCCTAGAGCCTGATAACCTAACAGCGTTTTACTAAACACCCCTTACAATCTTTTCAAGGATATCAGTATTGCTGATTATCCCCACTAGTTTGCTCCCTTCTGTTACAGGCATCCTCCTTACACCAACCATCAGCATCATTTGAAAGCAGTTATATAAAGAGAGTTCAGGATGAACACATATACATGGCTTTGACATTATTGCCTTAACCAGTATTGACGTGTCTATTATGCCGGAATTAATAAAGCTTTCGACCACATCCTTCCTTGTTATTATCCCGAAGGCGTCATGAGGATTATCGGGCATGATAATAAAACTTGAGACATGCTTTTCCATCATCTGTTTTGCAGCAGATATGATGCTCATGTTTTTATCAATTACCTTTACATCCCTGTTCATCAGATCGGCTACTTTTATTGATTTTATGTCCATCCTTATCCTCCTTATCAGGATTAGTTTTAATTACAGATTATCTGGTTCCTGCTATCAAGGTGAAACCTTGTTTTTCCGGGCATATCGTTTTCCACATCCATAAAAGAGCCTTTTATGGTAACTCTCGTGCCTGCAAATACCATCCTGTTGATCGTCAGGGATGGTGAATGGCTCTCTTCATCCATCTCTTTCTTATGAAGCTCCGCCATATAGTCGTTAAGCTTGGCCTCCATCTGGACAATGCTGCGCCTCTGTTTGATAAGCTTATCAAGCTTGAACCTCATCTCTTTAGGGATCCCTGCATCGCCATTTTTATTCTTAAACCTGACAAGAATAATATCTATCTTTGCCATCTGGTGCTTAAAATCTTCAAGGCGTTGCGTGATCTTTTCTTTTGTTTCTGCCTGTTCAGGGTTAATGCCAACGATAATATTTGTCTTCACCCCTGCAGGAGAGCCTGCTTCATTTGCCTTTATCTCCTTTAGCGCTGCAACAGTGCCTCCTATTAAACGACCCTTTCCTGACGTTGCATCTATTACACCCCCGGATGATACAATGCTGTTACGAATATCATCTCGTATATGAATGTCCCCCTTTGTAAGCACCTTCGTATTTTCAATAAAAAAGGCTGTCAGGCCTCCCCCTGAGGTGATATTTGCATTATCGCCTCCTACAATCCCCCCATGTATAAATAGCCCCGCGCCAGCATCTACTGTCGCCTGCTCCACCCCCTTACCTATGTGTATCTCCCCGCTCGCCCTCGCAGAAAAACCTGAAGAGACCCATCCTTTGATAACAAGCGAACCATCCATCGTAAGGTTACCGGTATTCATGTCTATATCACCCTGTATCTCATGGCTCTGGGTGACCGATATCCTGTTACCCTCCTGGATCGCTACCATGCCGTCCATGCCGGAGATTAGAGTACGGCCATCAGGCGAAAGAATAACATTTGTACCAAAAAGAAGTTTACAATCCTTACCGGGGGTTGCAGGGATTATCTCTCCAAATATATTTTTCCCATCAGCGCCAGCTGTGAGAGGTATCTTTTCTGCAAGGAGATCATCTTTTTTTACATTATGTATAAATGACTGTTCCCTGAAATCCATGCGCCCTGTATCACTGTCAAGGTGGCCTGCCTCTTTATCCCTGCTGAACTTTATACTGATTTTTGCATCTTCACCATGAACAGTGGCAATACCCTTTGCCACAATTATCTTTTTAGGTGGAAATGCCTTTTTACCATCAGACGAGAGAAAACCCTCTACCTCATCAAGGGTAATGCCAAATCTGATGCCCGCCCTTTCTATTATCTCCCTGATCTGCTCACCGGTGATGAACCTTTTCTTTGAAGATGGGGAGTAGAGCATTATACTGGCTGATAATCTATCTTCGGATATTTCAAGGGGGTTTACCACAGATATGGTATCTCCGGAATATTCCGCATACCCGGCTGTGATGCCCTGGGAAACAACAAATACTAAACCGTTCTCTCTGATTTCAACATTGTCACCTGTTTTGACCTTGCACTCTTCAGGTTTGACCGCCTTTATAACCTCACCTGTTACGCTCTTACCATCTTCCTGCTTTACAGAGGGAATTTTGCGGGCAAGTATCTCCCCCCCTAATACAATATCCCTTGTTTCAATATCAGGGATAACGCCCCCTGCCTTTTTTTGTGCTGCCTCCTCAGGATCAAGACCATTGACCCTAAAAAGAAATTCCATCTTTGAATCAATACCATTTTTTGCCGGTGTTGCCTCGGCCACCCTGAAGTTATCAACCGGCTCCCCTTTTTCAAGGGCGGCTTTTATGGAGGCATTGTTAATACCATATTTTATACCCTTACTCTTCAGGATACTGGCGATGTCATCCAGGGTCAGCCTGCTGTTATCCGCCAGGGAAGGATAAAGGGGCATCTCCACATACATTTTATCTTTGCTAACAGTGACGAGGTCAGTAACAGAACCCCCCTGCCATGTTGATCTTGCAACACCATAGACAACGGAAACATACTCTGTCTCCCTGTTTTTCAGTGCAATGTTTTCGCCTGGTAAAAAGGATATGTCATCACCAGGGAGCGAGGGTACATCCTCACCAAATATGTTTTTACCGGGGGCACCTGAATGGGCCGGGGTTTTTATTGCGATCACCTGACCCGGCTTTACAATCACAGATGCTTTTGGCTCTTTATTGGGCGCATCACGACCGATCTTAAGATCGATTTGTGCCTTTTCGCCCTTCTGAGGCGGATCACCCTTTGCAACAATTACACTCCCCTGTAATTTGCCTGTTGCATTTAGCTCCTCTATGACTTTCTTTATTGCATCCTTCTCTATGCCATGTATTACCCCCATGTCTGAGAGGGTCTTTTCTATATCTTCATTTGTTACAGGGCGCCCGTTTCCTGCAGGGGGAGTAACATCCCTCAGTATGGCAGACATCTTGTCATCACGGATTTCCAGTTCATACTCGCCTGGTGCATCATTAATGATGACAACCCAATTTTCAGGTGATTCCTCAAGGGTAAACACATTTGCAGGGTCAACGCCAAGCCTCTCTGCACCTTCAGCAATGGCATCATTCCTGTTTTTAGATTTTATGCGTACCCTGTATTTCATAACAGCTTACCGTGTAAAAAAATGGCAAAAGTTTATATCTCTTTTATATACATCGTATAAACCCCTGATTATCTTTAATAAAACATGCAATATTTCATTTAAAGCAGGGCATTATTCATCTTCCTCTGAAACTGTTTCATCCAGGTCATCCATTCTCTCTGACTCCCTCTCTGTGATATCGCCTATATCCTTTTGCATCTCTTTCATTCTATCCACCTGTTTTTTACCTGCAAGCTCTTCTACAGTATCATCCACCTTTTCACGAGTGTCAGAGCCCTTGCACCCGGGAAACATGGTGAAGGTAAAGGTTAATAATATGATGAACATGATAAATATATTTCTTGTCTGCCTTGACATGGAGACCTCCTTTAACAGGGTTAACGGTTTATAATTCATGGGTTAAAGGATAATATAACATGTTGCGATGAAAGGCCATAAGTTAGCGCCATAAAAAAGGTTATAAAATTTTAGTAATTTTTAGTTGATTAAATCTTCAAGTAATATGAAAATCTTGCTTAACATGATGCTTACAGTTTTCTTTTTCTGTTTATTAATAAGAATATGGTATTTAAATATTTCCTGTTATACTGAAGTAGGGGAGTTTCAAATGCAAGAAATATATAAATTAAAAATCTTAATCAATACGTTTATTCTTTTTCTGGCGGTAACAGCGCCCTGCCCTGCGGATAGCAAAATAGAAGGGACAAATGATTCGCAGCCAATTCAAATAACATTGAAAGATATCAAGTGGCTGGTCTTTTCTGATACAAAACACCAGGAGGAACGAAACCTGATAATAAAGGCCAATGAAAAAGAGATTAATGAAGCGGAGAGGGCTACCGGTAAAAAGCTAAAGATATTTATCGCCCTGAAGGATATCGATGAAGATAATACGAATGAGATATTTACCTATGTTGGTCATTCTGAATATTGCAGCGACAAAGGAAATTGTGCGCTGACGATATACAAGGTAACGGAGGATAAGATAGAAAATATAGGGCCAACAATTACCCCTTATATCCCGATTGACAGACCAGGACATCATAATTTAATAGGCATTATTAATACTCAAACATTGAATCATGCAGACATTATCATAGGGAGCATCATTTGCCGCTGGAGAGGCAATAGATATGAGGCCCTTTAATTTTCATCCACCAGCATTATACCCACCTGATAATGGCCCCTGTAACGGTTGGTATCGGATTTTGTAATGTGCATTATCTTTGTCTTAAGAAATCTTGGGGCCTCTCTTACACCTTCGGGGTAAAACTTCATATCCAGCACCATCCCCTCCTTCATATGTTCCAGTGCAGCAGACCCCTCCTTGATGATAAAACTCATTCCTGAGGCGGATGTTTCAACGATTTTAAACTGGTAGACAAGTTCAAGGGTGTTTGCTGAAAATTCCACACTTGACATCGTAATCGGGGTTCTATCTTCTTTTCTTTTTTCGATATTATTTTCCATAGGTGTCCGGCCCTGTAATTTTTTTTATTCTACTAAATTTAACCGCCTGAAAACAATAATTATTTATCCTGTTTTATTAATTTATGCAACCTGTTGGTAAAATCCGCAGCATCCCCATTCACAGAGATTGACTTGTTTTTTATCTCATAGGGTATCTGTGGATGACCCGTATTGGCATAACTAACGTAAGACCTGTTTACCCTTACAAAAAACACATTGTCATGTGAATAGACCAGATACTCAAAGGGCCTCCTTATAACGCCCGGTGTATTAAACCCCACACCGAATTCCATTACAGTAAGCCTTTTATCCATAATACCATTTGTCCAATTTTCATACCTGTCCGCCCATTCTTCATAATCCTCCCTCATCCTGAAGGCCACGGTCATTTTACCATTGCATCTGGGGCAGCGGGGTATTGCGGAATCCACCACGCTGAATCTCTCATGATCTATTGCAGCCAGTGCCCTGTCTATATATGGTTTTGTATGCCATGTCTCCGCAGTGCAACGCTTCATGCACATGAGCCGGTCATAGTTCCCCTGTGCCTGAAATACCCGTTCAGGCTCAAACCCGCTCTTTATGAACATCCCGTCTGCATTGGAGGTGATTATATAAAAATCCTTTCCCTGCACTATCTCATGGAGCCTTTTATAAACAGGGCTTGCAGGGAATTCATAGAACACATGGTTCATGTGTGTTGCCCAGTATGCCCACCTCTCCCCCTCTGTCCACTCCTCAAACCCTATAAACTCATACTGCATGCGATAACCCTTTTCCACCCACCTGGGAAAGAGCTGCGAAAAGGTCTTTGTGTCTGTATAGTCTATGCCGGCAGAAGCAGAGAGCCCTGCCCCGCCGCCGATCAATATGCGCTCGCTTGACTTGATAGACTCGGCAATGATCTCTATTACCCTATCCCCTGAATATTCGTTCATATAAGTGAAGATCCTCCTCAAGAAAGACATTAAAGATAACATGGGTTAGGTGATGGGGGTTTGTATCAAGCCAGTTGTCTGCTGTCTCTATGGCGATTTCAGCAGCAAGTGCCCCTGGAAAGTTGAAGACCCCGGTTGAGATACAGGGGAACGCTATGGATTTTATATCCTTTATAGCAGAGGCAAGGATGAGGCTGCTTTTATAGCATGATGCAAGCTCTTCTTTCTGCCTGTCAGACACTCGATCCCCCATTATTATGGGGCCTACAGTATGGATCACATATCTGGATGGTAAATTATATGCACGGGTGATCTTTGCATCCCCGGTATCTTCCCTTTTCCCCTGTATATCCATGAAGGTTTTGCAGTCTTCCCGTAGAAGCGGCCCAGCCGCACTGTGGATGACATTATCAATACAGTTATGCAGGGGCTGAAAGCAGCCGAGCATCCGGTCATTTGCGGCATTTACTATGGCGTCCACTCTGAGAGATGTAATATCCCCCTTCCATAAAAAGATAAGATCAGGGCGTTTAAGGCGGTTATCAGGAAATTTTTTTGATACAGGCAACAAATCATGACAGTTGAAAAGGATCTTTTTCGTTAATTCATGCTGAAGGAGACTGTCCATATTTTTAATAAACTCTTCCTTCATTTTTCCGGGGGGCCTGATATTAAGCAGTGCCCGTAACAATTTTCTTTTGCCATCATAATCAACAGGTATCTGGTTTTGGTGATACAGCTCCTCTTTTGGAGTCAATTGATTTAGTAGAAAATCAATAATATCGTTCAGCTCTTTTTCTGAGGAGATCGTTACTGATTCTGGAGTATATCTTTCATGCAGTTTAATTGTCTCGCTGTATCCTGAAAGAGATAGCAGAGGGTTAGGCAGTTCATTTGTCATTGTAACTGTTTTTCATCTCCTTTACCCCGTATGGTTCATCCCTCTTTGTCCATCTGGCAAAATGCATCTTCTCTTCGATATAAAATTTTCTGTAGGCCAGAACAGGATTTCCTTCTACCTTATATGTATCCGGCATTGCCTGAGCAAACTCAGAAAGCCCTCGTTTTTTATATCTTAAACCTGAAATCTCATTGAGCACAGCTACTGATTTTCAACAGGAATCCCCTTTTTTTCCAGCTTATCAATAATCTTCTGGAACTGTGAACGGGTGCAGTCATCAATATTGTAGGTATCAATAACACCATCGGTAAAAAAGATCTTAAAAATCCGGTCTTCATACACGCTGACCTTGCGAATATAGTCACCGGAAAGCCATGGTTCCAGAACCTCCATAAAATCTGTTAAACTGCAACTTTTCATGAACCCCTCTTCCTGTATAATGCCAATTTCCCCTGCACCCTGTTAAATTTTATCTTTATCAGACATGATTTCTCAATTTGAGATTCATGGGGTGAGGGTTAAGGTATGTTTGCTCTTTAAGATAAGGCTGCTCATACTTTCTCACATAATGATTAATGAGTGTTATTGGAACAATCAGTGGTATAAAACCATTCTGATAATCCAGTATGATATCAAGGAGCTCCTGCTTTTCATCAGAGGTCAGCTCCTTTTTAAAATATCCTAAAATATGCTGAAGAACATTACAGTTTTTGCTTCGGGTGGTTTTTAATTTAAGGGCATCCATGAGCAGCGTTTCATATTCATTATATAATTCTTTTATGGGCAGCCCCTTTCCTTTGGCCACAAGACTACCCATTTTGCGGTAGTGAACTTCACTGTGTGACAGGATAAGAAGTTTATTCTTTGTATGGTAGCTTACTATATTACCCAGGCTCTTTGATTCTTTTATAACCTCACGCCAGTGCTTCAGGGTAAAGATTCTGACAATAAAATTTTCCCTTAAAACAGGGTCATGCAAACGCCCCTCTTCCTCCACAGGTATTAATGGAAAATGCTCCATAAAGATTCCAGCAAACATTCCTACGCCATTATTAGCTGGGATGCCGTTTTCATTATAAACCTTTACCCTTTCCATGCCGCTGCTGGGGGAGCCGCTCTTAAATATAAATCCGCACAGCTCTTTCTTTTCAAGCTCTTTTACGCGTTTCTTTGCCCATGATACCATTCTTTCAGTATGGTCAATATCTGTTCGCACAGTCACAAGGCGCGGTGCGTTGGGATCTCCAGTCAGGTGCATGCTTTCCCTGGGCACTGGCAGCCCGCACTCCACTTCAGGACAGACCTTTACATATTCCACATATTGACCAAGGGTATCGGTCAGATACCTGTCATGTTTATGGCCGCCATCATATCGGACTGCATCTCCCATCAGGCAGGCGCTTATCCCCACCTTTACCGGCTCATTTTGCCACCCATCTATCTTCATTTTTCATCTCTCATAATAAGCCCGGCAGAGATCTTCCCTGATTCATAAATGGTCGGAAGCCCGCTTCCGGGGTGTGTGCCACCACCCACAAGATAGCAGTTTTTAAATTCTTCAAACTCATTATGGGGCCGGAAGTAGAGCATCTGTTTTATACTGTGGGCAAGGTTAAAGGTTGCCCCGAGATAAACAGAGTGTTCCTTTTCCCAGTCATCAGGGGTTACTATCTTTTCCTCTTCTATGTTTTCTGCAAGCCCTTTATACCCACCCTTTGTGATAAGTGCCTCAATGACCCTGTTTCTCATAGGAAGCCGCTCCTTTTCCCAGTCTATCCTGCCCTTTTTGTTTGGGACAGGGACAAGGACATAGATAGTGCTTTTACCTTCTGGTGCAAGGGTCTTATCAGTTACAGAGGCGTTCTGCACATAGTATGAAAAATCCTCTGAAAGGATTTTATCCTCTGTGATCTCGTTAATATTACGTTTATAATCTTTTGCAAAAATGATGCTGTGGTGAGGGATATCCCTGAACTCCTTTTTTACTCCCAGATAGAGCATAAAGGTAGAGCATGAGTAATCCTTGCTCATAAGTTTTTCATTGGTCCATTTACGCCTCTCTTTTTGATCCACAATATGGGTCATGGCATGCGCAAAGTCTGCATTTATAACCACATAATCGGCATTTTCTGTTCTGCCATTTTCCAGTTCAACACCGGTTGCCTTTTTATTTTCTATAATAACCTTTTTTACCGGTGTGCTCAGGTGGATCCTGCCATCCGCTTGTCTGACCGCCTCAGCCATGCCATGGGACAGCCTGTTAAGGCCTCCTTTGACATGGAATATTCCTCCCCCATGCTCTATGTAGGATATGATGCTGAAGAGTCCCGGGGCAGTCCATGGCGACATGCCGATATATTTGGCCTGAAAGGTGAAGGCTATTCTTGTATCCGGGTCATTAAAATACCTGCATAGGACATTGTAAAGGTTTGTATGTGCATCAAGGTATGGCAGTGCGTAAAGAAGGGTTTTTTTAAAAAAATCCTTTATCCTACCATAGGGTATGGAGAGACATGGTATAAGCTTATTGTATTTTGTTTCTTCCTTTTTCAGGTATTTCAGGTATCCATTGAAACTTCCTGGAGAGAACTGTTCCATTGTTCTTTTCATCTTTTCTTTGTCAGGAGAGGGATAAAGCTCTCTTCCATCAGCAAACCTCAAACGGTACATGGGGTCAAGCTGCGTAACTTCAACAAAATCCTCTAGTCTTTTACCGGATTTAACAAAAACTTCCTCTAAGACATCCTTCATCATAAGAAAAGTCGGGCCGATATCGAATGTATAGTCTCCCAGCTTGAAAAAGGAGTTTCTTCCCCCTACTTTGTCCTCTTTTTCATAGATATCAACCGAATATCCTTTTGAGGCGAGAAGCATACCGGCGGAAAGCCCGCCAGGCCCAGCGCCAATTATTATAACCCTTTTATCTGATGATAACTTGCTGTCAGGCGAATGAGAAACCATAGGTTCCCTCCTTTTCATGGTGTTCTTTTATTATATAAATACTGGGAAGTTATAATGCATCTATTTTTTATATTCTATTTCAATTAAAATTTCATTTCTGCGAAATAACCATGGCATAAAGGGAGAATTGTACCTGGCAAAAACAGGCTCTCCTTTGGTTTTGATCTTTCTGCTGGAAATGATTGATAACAGTTTCTGTTTCATTTTGTCATATCTCTCTTTACCCCATCCTCCGGAATATTTATAGGCGGCAATTATTCTGCCCTCTTCCTTTTTTATTTTTACATTTTCATCCAGGGGTTGGGGTATTGTTTCCATAGTATATTTGGAAGGCATAAGAAAAGAGATTCGATAGGTACCGGATAAATCCTGCATGGTTACAGGGGCGGTCATGGATATTTTTTCACTCTTTTTTTGCTGGGAGACTGGTGCTGTCATGGCAATGGAATCTTTGGCAGTGTTGTTACCATCTATGTATTTGAAGAGTATTCTGAATGCGGTGTTGCCGGCTTCCTCAAAACTTACTTTCACTAAGGTTTCGGCAACAATATGGTCATCATACTTCCTGATCTCAAAATCACCCTCTTTTTCGATAACCTTATATTTTATTTCTTCTATAGCCATAACATCTGGAATCCCATGAAAGCAAAAAATAAAAAACAGGGTTAAAAATATCGGATATTTACTCATATAATCCTATATTGATTTTTTATTAAAATTAACAGAATCCTCTCTTAATAACAAGATTATACTATTATCTGATACTTTCGCTATTTATAAACCTAAACAAATTCATATCTCAACAGCGTACTGGTTGAAAAGTTATCAATACTATCCTAATATAGGTCAATAGTAAAAATAAAAGACAAGAGGGTTTAACAGAATGATTGAAAAAATGAAACAGATGGTAAAGGATGAAAAGTACTGTGTGCTTGCAACGGCTTTGAACAATAAACCCCATTGCTCTTTAATGGCCTATACAGTTGATAAAGAGTGTAAAAATCTGTACATGGTTACAAGCAAGGATTCGGATAAATACAGAAATCTCCAGACCAATGCCTCAGTAAGCCTGCTGATAGACACAAGGGCCAGCAGAAAAGGTGAATCAGCAAAGGCCCTCACAGTAAAAGGCCGTTTTTCACATATAGAGGATGAAAATACCCTTTCTCTTGTTAAAGAGGGGCTTATAGAGAGGCACCCGGAGCTCGCTGTATTTCTCAATGATAATTCATCATGTGTCTTTTCCATTGAGATAGACTCTTTCCAGCTGCTGGACGGGTTTACGAATTCCTATTTTGCAAGCATTAATTAGTAAGGAGGGGGCCATGGATTATTGGAAAAACTATGCAGGTATTTTTTTAAAAGAAGAAGATCTCGAAATGGCAAAGTTGATGCGTGGTTTTGTGGAAAAAGAAATCATGCCAATACGTCATCTAATCGACGATGACAAAGACCACGTGCTTATAAACAAAATAATGCAGGGACTGACCAGTATAGGCATGCATAAGGGGCCATTCCCTTCGAAATATGGAGGGATGGGCGCTTCATCGGTGGTCACAAGTGCGGTACTGCACGAGGAACTCTCCCGTGGAGACAGCGGCATTTGCACAGCTTTCAATGTAACTGCCTGGTCTTTTTTCCCTGCAATTCTTGGAAAAAATAAAAAGGTACTGGATACCTTTGCGCCTCTGTTCTGTAGTGATGATCTTAAGCTGGGCTGTTTTGCCATGACAGAGCCGGGCGGATTCCATGGGGGCGGAGGATGTGATATTGAGAACCCTTCAATGCACGGGAAAAAGATCCGGACCACCGCTAGACTCGATGGTAACGAATGGGTTATAAACGGGCAGAAGATGTGGACATCCAACAGCGGTGTCGCTGACCTGTATTGTGTACTGTGCACCACCGATTTTGAACAGGGCGATGACGGAATTGCCCTCAT
This sequence comes from Deltaproteobacteria bacterium, assembly GCA_016931115.1. Taxonomy (GTDB): domain Bacteria; phylum Desulfobacterota; class DSM-4660; order Desulfatiglandales; family HGW-15; genus JAAZBV01. The sequence goes on from JAFGFM010000156.1 coordinate 11,592, forward strand.
CTATGTTCCGGCTGATGCAAAAGGTCTTTCATTCGGCAAGTGGGAACACAAGGCAGGCATGGAGGCTGACGTCAACAGCCCCATGTATCTTGAGGATGTGAGGGTGCCCGGAGAATACCGGGCTGCCGGTCCCGGTAAAGATGCAGAGATACTGCACCTGAATGTCATGCTGGCAAGGATCAACACAGCAGCCTCAGTGCTGGGAAACGCCCAGGCAACCTTTGAAGCTGTACTTAAATACACAGGAGAAAGGATCGTCGCGGACAGACCCATCAGAGATCACTCCATTGCTGCCGGAATGCTGGCTGATATGGCCATTGGTATAGATACTGCCAGACACGCATACCTGATGGCCGCCTACATGGTTGATCACCCCGAGAAATACGGGCCTCCAGTATCGGATTTTATTATGTCTAAGGCCAGTATCGCAAAGGTTTATGCCGCAGATGTCGCGGTTATGGTCACCAACAGGGCAATGGAACTTATGGGCGCATATGGCTATGCCAGGGACTACAATGTGGAAAAATACTGGCGCGACAGCAAGATTGTTCAACTCTGGGAAGGAGGAGCCCAGTTGGGCAGGTTTGATGTCTGCCGTGGTTATTATGATTGTAACCTTTAACAATTAATTAAGGAGGGAAAGTATGACTGATTTCAATAGAAGGAATTATGTGACAGAACCTCTCAGGGAGGTGGCAGTCCCGGGAATAGACCTGGTAAAAGGCAGAACCTATCCAACATTGACCTATATGGGAAGAGAACTTGTCCCTGGCGCAAACAATTATATTGAATTCGGCTGGATATGGGAAATGCCCGATCCAAACCCCCATATCTTTGAACACGTTCACCCGAAATATGATGAGATCATCATGCATATAGGCTCCGATCCCCACAACCCTGAAGACCTTGGCGCTGAGATTGAATATGTGGTGGGGGGAGAAACACTGCTTATTAACAAGACATCATCCATTCTTGTGCCAAAGGGTGTAAAACACGGGCCGTTAACCTGGAAGAGATTCACAAGACCCCATATCCAGATGACCATCATGCTTGGTGCAGGCACACTTGCCGAAGCGGCGCCGGCCGATCACACGGTGAAATAAAAGTCACCATGGAAAAAAGAGGCAACAGATATAGCTTGTATGGAAAAACACAGCAACCGGCTTGAGTGAGACAAGCCGGTCAATTCCCTCAAGCGGGACAGGATATCAGTTTCTCATGCATACTTCGAATTGCCTGCTTTAAATTTTAAAATCCCTTTTATATTGCTGTCTTTAAAAAATGCTCCAATTCATTTAGATATAATGCTGAATCATGTTCCAGTCCTTTTGCATGGGGGCCGGAGATAACCACCTTTTTCTTTTTGCCCTTAACTGCCCCAAGAAGTATATCGGCATCGGAAAGGGGAATAGCCCTGTCATCACGGCTATGTATAATCATGACCGGGCAATTAATCTCTGCAAGATACCTTTTTGTATCAAACCTTGATCTGGTAAGGACTCTCAAAGGCAGCCACTTTACCGCCCGTGCAGCAACATCGGCTATTGAAGGAAAGCCCCCTTCAAGAATAAGGGCAAGGGGATTTAATTTTATGGCAGCATAAGAGGCCATAGCGCACCCCAGTGACTGCCCCAGAAAGATAATTTTATTAAGCGGGACGCCTTTTTCTTTTATAAGAAATTCACAGGCGGCCTCGCTGTCTGCATAGACGCCCCTCTCCACAGGCCATTTTCGCGGGCTCTTTCCAGAGCCCCTGTAGCCAAATAATAAAACATTAAAACCTGCCTCTGCCAGAGGTTTTACCTGCAATAGAAAATCTGACATAGTGCCCTTGTTCCCCTGGAAAAAAATTATCGTAAAACCCTTCCAGTTCTTAATGGATCCACCCTTGATAAACCAACCATAAATAAGGGTATTGTCTTTTGTATAAAAAGATGCCTCCTCATATTTAAGCTCATAATCAGAAGGGATTTTTATAAGCTTTCGGGATGGAAAGATAATAAAATATCTGTGCAAAAGAAGATAAAAAAGGCATGTCATTAGATAAACCATGCCCAGAATAATAAAAAGGTAAATAATCAATGTTGGCCACTCCATATTTGATCACATTTATCAGCCAAAAAGCCGGTATATCTTTTTTAAAAATTTCAGCGTATTTCCATAGGGAGGGTAATGAAATCCTGTCCCACGATAGCTGGAACAGAGTACGGCCTTAAAATGTGAAAAAGCTTCAAAGGATGCCCTTCCATGGTACATCCCCATGCCGCTTTCTCCAAAACCTCCAAAGGGCAGATAGTGTGTTGCCCCCTGCTTTACTGTCTCGTTTATACCCGCTGACCCTGATGGAATGGCCTGCATAAGCCTCTCCTGATAAACCCTATTTTTTGTAAAGATATATAGGGCGAGAGGGTGAGATTTATCCCTGAGTCTGAATATAATATCCTCTATATCCTTAAAACCGATTACAGGCAGGATGGGGCCGAATATCTCTTCATTCATAACAGGGGCATTTTCAGGTATATCAGTAATCACAGTGGGTTCAAAATACCTCTTATCCTCATCATACCTTCCACCTGCAACTACCCTGCAACCACACGCGAGATATGAGGCAAGCCTTTTTACATGATGGCCATTTATAATCCTTCCAAAATCAGGGCTTTTTTCAGGGTCTGCACCATAAAAGTGGATAATAACACCCTTTAGTATTTCTATAAATTTTTCCATGATCTCTTCATGACAGTACACTGTGTCCGGGGCAATGCATGTCTGGCCTGCATTAAGAAATTTGCCCCAGGCAATCCGCTCTGCCGAAACCTTCAAATCCGCATCATCAAAGACAATGCAGGGGTTTTTACCACCAAGCTCCAGAGTGACAGGTGTAAGGTTTTTAGATGCCTTTTCCATTACCATTCGCCCCACCTCAGTACTCCCGGTAAAAAAGATATGATCCCATTTCAAATCTATTAATTCCCTGGCACCCTCTTCATCCCCCGATACAAACCGGCATTGGTCAGGATCAAAAGCCTCCTCTATTATGGTTTTCATCACCTTTGAAATAAACGGGGTATGGCGTGATGCCTTGAGCACTGTGCAGTTACCGGCTGCAATGGCGCCGACAAGGGGAGTAAAGAGGAGCTGAAACGGGTAGTTCCATGGGCCAAGTATAAGCACTACACCCTTTGGAGAAGGTATAACCCTGCTCCTGGCAGGCATGAACATGATGGGGGTTTTTACATTGACAGGCCTCATCCATTTGTGAAGATTTTTCAAGGCATAACTGATCTCGCTCAGTACAAAACCCACCTCTGATGCATATGCCTCTGAGGCTGGTTTATTAAGATCCATATAAAGGGCATGAAGGAGCTCATCTTCTCTTTTTAAAACTTCATGTCGTAATGATTCCAGGCATGATCGGCGAAAATCTTCAGGCAGTGTCTTTCCTGAACTGTAAAATCCGCATAATGATTCAAACATGAGTATTTACCCCTCAAAAATGACTATTCATAAGTATGCTATTATGACATAATGCGCAAATGGAAAAAATA
>JAFGFM010000157.1 GCA_016931115.1 Deltaproteobacteria bacterium
CCATCTTTTGTCAGGATCAATTCTCTTTCCTTTTCAAGTTTTTCTCTGAGAGATTTGGAGTTTTTAAGATCTTTAACCGCTATATAGTTCATTATAATCTCCTGTAAATCTATTTATAATGACCCTATTATAAGATAATAAGGATATCATGTAAACATGTTTATCATATTATTGACTAAGGTAAGAAATGATATATTGGACGAATGGTTCGTGGTTTTATCCCAGTTTATTATTTCTGGTGACCGATGTGCATGCGTCTTAGAAATGCAAATCGGGCGCGGGCACCGCGCCCCTACAGGTGGTCATCATATGAATTATTTTATTATTTCTCAGATTGCTGCCGGTAAACATTTTACCTGTTAAACCAGAGGGAACCTCTCTATGGCCTTAACTTTAACAAGCGAATCTATTACCTCAAAGAGAGGCAGGCCAACAACATTACTGTATGAACCATGAATGCCAGTTATCATAAATGCCCCGATCTCCTGGATTGCGTATGCTCCGGCCTTGCCAAAGGGTTCACTGGTCTTTATATAGGCTGCTATCTCTTCCGGTGTGAGTCTTTTAAAGGTGACTGTTGTAGTAACATGGTTAGTTATGGCAATGCATCCATTCGGATAGATAATTGAATACCCGGTAATAACCTCATGCTCTCCGCCGCTCAGATTTCTTAGCATCCGTGCCGCATCATCCTCGTCCACAGGTTTACCCATGATGATACTGTCCTTAACAACAATGGTATCTGCACCCAGTATCCAGTTCTTAGTTGACGAATTATAAACAGAAAGAGCCTTTTTACCAGACAGCCTTTCGCAGATCTTATGAGGTGTGCCATCTTCACCATTTTCATCAATATCCCCTGCTATTACCTTGAATGGTATCCTTACCTGTTCCAGTAGTTCCTTTCTTCTTGGTGAGGTGGATGCAAGTATAAGCGGATTGTTTGTTGAGATGTATGGTAAGCTCATGGTTATCAGGCAATATTATAGAGGTTTTTACTGTTGCGGGTGGTTGCTTCTGCCAGCTCTTCGTATGGTATGCCGCGCAGGTCTGCGATCATCCCTGCTGTATAGGTAACATACAGGGGCTCATTGCGTTTACCCCTCTTTGGTACTGGTGCAAGAAATGGGCAGTCTGTTTCAACAAGCATGCGGTCAAGAGGGATTCGTTTTGCCACATCCTTTAATTTAGCGGCATTAGTAAATGTGACAACCCCTGGTATTGAGATATAAAAACCCATCTCCATAAATGTAATGGCAGTATCATAGTCACTTGAAAAGCAGTGTATAACCCCTTTATGGATACCGTTTCCGTGCGCCTTCAGTATCTCTATGGTTTCTTTATCTGCCTCGCGGTTATGGATGATCACGGGAAGATCAAGGTCATCGGCAATCTCAAGCTGTGTCTTGAATGCCTCTATCTGTTTTTCCCTTGGGGAGCGGTTTCTAAAAAAATCAAGCCCTATCTCTCCCCATGCAACTATCTTTTTTTCCTTGGCAAGACCCTGCAATTCCAGAAGCCCTGAGTCTGTAACCTTATCAGCGTCATGTGGATGAAAGCCTACTGTTGAATAGATAAAGCTGTAGCGGCTCGCAATATCAAGGGCCTTAATGGAGCTTTCAAGGTCAATGGCTATGGTTACGATATTCTCAACACCACCTTCCACAGCCCTCTCCATTACCGCTTCAAGGTCTTCATGAAATTCCTCCATGTCAAGGTGGGCATGGCTGTCAATAAGCATTTGAATTAAATCTCCAGTAAAATAGTGAATTGAGAAAAATGGGCGCAAGGCGCAAGGCTCAGGGCGCAGGGAAAAACCTTGTGCCTCTTGTCACGCCATAGCCTCTGGGGAAGGCGGATGAGCCATGCGCCCTGCGCCTTGCTGTTATGGGAACCTTCCCACCTTTAAGAGCCCAGTTGTCTCGTCAAGGCCGAACATGATGTTCATGTTCTGCACAGCGCTGCCTGCCTGACCTTTCATAAGGTTATCTATAAGGCTTACCACTATTAATTTACCTGTCCTCTCATCAACATTAATAGAGAGGTTGCAGAAATTACTGCCCCTTACATCAGTGCTTGTTAATGCTGTTTCAGGGCCGAAGACCCTCACAAACTTTGAACCCTTGTAAAAATTCCTGTATGTATCCAGAATATAATTTATGGCCTTGGAGCCTGTCAGGTTCCCATATATTGTTGAGAGTATACCCCTTGTAAGGGGCACCACGTGAGGCGTAAAGGTTATCTTTATCTCTTTTCCAGCAACAATCCCTAACTCCCTTTCAATCTCAAATACATGCTGATGCCCTGATACCTTGTATGCATTCATTGCATCATACCGGGCAGGGTAATGAAATGTGGGTTTGGGGGTTTTACCAGCACCTGAAACACCTGTCTTGGCATCACATATGATGGAGCTGAAATCTATAAGGGCACCCTTAATAGCAGGCGCAAGACCTAATATACAACTCACTGCAAAGCAGCCGGGGTTACCCACGATGCTGGCCTTTTTTATCTCATCCCTGTGCAGCTCAGCAAGACCGTACACAGTTTTTGAAAGGAGTTCAGGTGATGCATGATCCTGTGCCTTCCCTATCCTCTCTGCATAGTTTTTATAAGTTTCAGGGTTATTAAACCTGAAATCACCGCTATAGTCTATTACCTTTATGCCCTTATCCAGCCATTTTTTTGCGTTGTTCTGCCCCACTCCATCAGGGGTAGAGTAGAGTACAACATCAAAATCATCCGGGCAATTCGGGTCAGAGGGCTCATATACCATAAGATCGCAAAACCCCTTAAGATGCGGATAAATATCGCTTATGGGTTTTCCTGTTTCATGTTTTGCCATAAGGGCACAGAGTTTAACATTAGGATGCTCAATAAGTATCTCTATTGCCCCGCAACCGCCGTAACCACCAGCGCCGATTATTCCGACTTTTATTTTTTTCATAAATGCTCCGAAAAAAAGTTCAAAGTTCAAGGCTGAAAGCTCAAAGCTTTAAATTCGAAGTTCAAAGTTCAAAGCTCAAAGCTTTAAATTCGAAGTTCAAAGCTCAAAGTTCAAAGCTTTAAATTCGAAGTTCAAAGCTCAAAGTTCAAAGTTTTTGCCCTGCGCCTTGCGCCTTGCGCCTTGTGTAACAGGTAATCAGGCGTAAGCCCGATTACCTGTTACACATTAAACCTGTAATTAATTATATCCCCATCTGCAACCACATACTCCTTGCCTTCAAGCCGCACCCTGCCTGCTGCCTTTGCATCCTTCACGGTGCCATACTTTATGAGGTCGTCATATGCGAGCACCTCTGCCCTGATAAACCCCTTCTGTATGTCAGAGTGTATCTCTCCAGCCGCTTCAAGGGCAATAGTATTTCTTTTTATTGTCCATGCCTTTACCTCATCCTCACCTGTTGTAAAGAATGAGATAAGGTTTAAGATCCTGTAGGATTCCCTGATTACCCTGTCGAGAGCAGACTCCTTAATGGAATATTCAGCGCGGAACATCTCTGCATCCTCTTCGCTCATTGCGGCTATCTCCATCTCAAGCCTTCCCCTCATGGCCTGGATAACGATATCCGGATTCTTTGCTGCCCATTCAGGGAGTGTCTCATCATCATCCTCATTATTGATGATCACAAGCTCGGGTTTGGCTGTTAAAAATGTAAAGCCTCTCAAAAGTGGCGACGAGGCGATCTCAGGGCTTTTCCTTAAGGCCATGCCCTTTTCCAGAACACCTTTACAGGCAAGCACCAGTCTGTGCTCCTCTTCATCAGGTTTTTTACCCCTCTTAAGGTCTGCATCTATCCTCTCAAGTCGCTTTTCCACAACAACCAGGTCATTTAGCACCATCTCCTCTTCAAGCTTTCTGTACTCATTTTCAGAGGATGGTTTGGCCCCTGAAAAATCAGGGAAATTTCTTACCACATGTATAAGTGCATCACACACCCTTGCCTGATTCCATATGGCATTATCCGATCCTGAGCCTGTATCTGATGGCAGCAGATATTCAACCGAGGCATAGGTGGTTTTTTTGGGTTTATACATATCACTTAAAAAATCTATCCGCTCATCCATAACCTTTACAGATGCTATCCTGTTATCCTTTTTTGTCCCTTTATTATCCGTGTCACCCCTTGCACCGGTAAGCGCTGAAAATACAGTGGCTTTTCCGGCCTGGGAGGCGCCTATTATTCCTAATTTCATATTGTATCCTTATTAAAAACACTTAAAGTTCATCCATTCTCAAGATATTAACGAATGTTAAAATATTCGTTTTTATAAATAGAATCAACTCCATTCTGGGATATCCATAAAAAAACTTGACAAAATATTTAAACTAAATAGATTAACTAAAAAGTTAAATAATCTTTTCACCACGGAGAGCACGGAGTAAAAACTTAAAAGTATTTCTCCGTGCTCTCCGTGTACTCCGTGGTTAAATAAAAATATGCTTGTCATATATCACTGAATTTATAAATGCTGCACCAAGGAGAATGCAACTTTATGGAACTAAGAGAAAAGCGGGATGAGTCAGTACGCCGGATACTTGAGGCGGCAATGTCGGTCTTTGCTGAAGAGGGTTATTCAGGGGCAAGGGTTGATGAGATAGCAAAAAGGGCAGGGCTGAACAAGGCAATGATCTATTACCGGATAGGCGATAAGCTTGTACTTTATACAGAGGTGATCCATAGCCTGTTCGGGGATATAGGGTCTGCTATAAAGGGCAATATACCTGCGGATGCCACACCTGAAGAAAAGCTTAAGATCTATATCAGGGGGTTGGCCCTTACAATAGCTGATCACCCGTATCTGCCCGGTATCATGATGAGGGAACTGGCATCAGGAGGGGGCAACATAAGCGAGCTGGTTGCAGAGGACTTTGCGAGTATACTCTCCATACCTGCAAATATTTTGACCGAGGGTGTTAACAAAGGGGCATTCATTAAAACTAACCCTGTAATACTTCATATGATGGTTGTTGGTTTTATGATGTTTTTCAGGACAACAGAACCGGTAAGAAAAAGGTATTTTGAAAGGCTCCCTGAAGATGTGAGGATATTAAATGAAAAATCCATTTCAGAAGGGGTAAATGAGGTGGAAAGGCTTGTCTTAAGGGCAATAAAGGCCTGAGATAAAACGATAAACCGTTGGAGATCATATGATGAAAATAGATAAAAAAATCCTGCTGATTATTTTTGCCATACTGTTCCTTATTGTGAGCCTCATGGTTTTTATTGGCAAAATCATGAATGGATATGATGAACTCCTCTTTTCCGGCACCATAGAGGCAAGGGAGGCGGACATCTCATTTCAGGCAACAGGGAGGGTTTCTGATATTTATGTTGATGAGGGTGCCCGTGTGGAAAAGGGGCAGGATATAATGAGCCTTGATCCGGCTGAGTTTGAGGCAAGGCGTGAGCAGGCAAAGGCATCTCTTTCCGCATCAGTAAAGGAAATGGAACAGTTGAAGGTTGAGCTTGAGGTAGCAAAGAGTGTCTTGCCTTCTGACGTTAAAAGGGCAGAGGCAGGGGCTGAGGCACTCAAGGCAAACCTGATAGAGCTTGAAACAGGATACAGACCGCAGGATATAGAAAAGGGGAGGCTTGCACTACTCTCTGCTGAAACCGCAATGCAGATTGCCTTAAGAGATAGTAAGAGGGCAGAGGCGCTTTTTAAGGATAAGATAATCTCGGAAAAAGAGCTGGATAATGCCCTTCTTTTATATGACAGCAGGTTAAGGGTCTATGAACAGGCAAAGGAGAGTTATGCACAACTGATTGAGGGATACAGAAAGGAAAATGTTCAGGCGGCCCGTGCAAGGGTTAATGAGGGTGAGGCTCAGCTTAAGCAGGCGAACAAAAACCTTGAAAAGATCAATGCCTTGGAAAAACAGGTACAGGCAGCAGAGGCGAGGGTAAAGGCCAGTGAGGCCAGCCTGAAACTCGCAGATATCCAGCTCTCATATGCCATGCTAAAGGCGCCATTCAGCGGGGTTATTACTGGCAGGAATGTTGAGATAGGGGAGCTTGTTTCAGTAGGAAGAGAGGTATTCTCAATGGCTGATCTATCCAGTGTGGACCTTAAGATATATGTGGATGAGGAGTCTATCGGCAGGGTAAAACAGGGACTGGATGTGGAGGTAAAGGTGGATACCTTCCCGAACAAAACATATAAGGGCAGGGTTGCATTTATTTCGCCTGCTGCGGAATTTACACCAAAGATCATACAGACCCATAAGGAGAGGGTAAAGCTTGTTTACCTTGTGAAGGTGCGGATACCAAACCCTGAAATGGAACTTAAAACAGGGATGCCAGCAGATGCATGGATACGATAGAAAATGGATGAGATGTCATTTGTGTTAATCAAAGAGGTAACAAAAAGGTTCGGGACAGTCACAGCGGTAGACAATGTTTCTCTTGCGGTAGAGAAAGGGGAGGTATTCGGGCTTGTAGGTTCTGACGGGGCTGGTAAATCCACACTGCTAAGAATGGCCGCTACCATGATACCTCCTGACTCGGGGAGTATATCCATAAAGGGTCTTAATGTGATCCATGACAGGCAGAAAGTAAAGATGATAATGGGCTATATGCCCCAGCGGTTCGGTCTTTACCAGGATCTTACTGTAAATGAAAACATGCAATTCTTTATGGATATCTTCGGGATATTCGGTGATGAAAGAAAAAGACGGCTTGAACGATATCTCGGGTTTTCAAACCTGCTGCCATTCCTTGATAGACCAGCAGGAAAACTCTCAGGCGGTATGAAACAGAAGCTGGGGCTTGCATGCGTGCTTGTACATGAACCAGAACTCCTCATACTGGATGAGCCCACAAATGGTGTTGACCCTGTTTCAAGGATGGAATTCTGGGATATCCTATTCAGCATGAAGAGGCAGGGCATGACCATACTGGTTTCAACCTCATACCTGGATGAAGGGGAAAAATGCGATAAAATCGCCCTTATGCACAAAGCAAGAATACTTAATGTAGATAACCCTGATAATTTGAAACAGGGTTTTCCTGATCTTGAAGAGGCAGTAATAGAAAGGATCAGGGATATTGAAATTCCTAAATAGCTTTCACCACTGAGAGCACGGCCACCGTCGCCAAGGCTATGGCGGGCCAGGGAGGACACGGAGAAATACTTTTATATGAATCTCTGCGAGCTAAGTATGTATCATGATATAGTTTCAGTAAAAGATCTTGTCAAAAGGTTTGGCGATTTTACTGCGGTTAAGGATATCTCTTTTTCAGTTAAAAAGGGGGAGATCTTTGGTTTTCTTGGTCCAAATGGCGCAGGTAAATCCACAACCATAAGGATGTTATGCGGCATACTTACTCCATCATCGGGAGAGGGGAGTGTAGCAGGTTATGATATTCTCCATAACCCCGAAGAGATCAAGCGCTCAATAGGATATATGTCACAGAAGTTTTCACTTTATGAAGATATGACCCCCTTTGAAAATATACGTTTTTACCTTGGTGTATACAGTGTACCGCAGGGTATTTGGAAAGAGCGGACCGAATGGGTTTTAGAGATGGCTGACCTTAAAGAGCTGCGTAACAGGCTTACAAAGGATTTGCCACAGGGGTGGCGACAGAGGCTGGCCCTGGGGTGCGCACTCATCCACAGGCCTGAGATCATCTTTCTTGATGAACCCACCTCAGGGGTAGACCCTGTTACAAGAAGGCATTTCTGGGAGTTCATAAAGGGCCTGTCAGAAAAGGGTGTAACAGTATTTGTAACAACACATTACATGAACGAGGCGCTCAACTGCGGCAGGATAGTGATGATCAATAATGGGACAATAGTGGTTTCAGGCGCGCCTCTTGAGGTAATTAAAAATGTTTGCCCTGAAAAACCGGATGCAGACCTGAATGATGTATTTATAAGGCTGATGAAAAGGGGATAGTCATAAAGCTCAAAGTTCAAAATTCAAGGCGCGGGAATAGGTGAAGAATTGAATTTCATAAATATTAAAGCCATTGCACGCAAGGAGTTTTATCACCTCATAAGGGATTATAGAAGTCTCTTTATGGCCTTTTTAATGCCTTTACTCCTTATACTCCTCTTCGGGTATGCCCTGAGCCTTGATGTGGATAATGTAAGCGTGGTGGTTGTAGATCATGACAGGTCGCCATTAACAAGAGACATTCTTTCAAAGCTCAATGCCTCCGAATATTTCCATATTACAGGCTATCCTTCAGATGTATCCTCTGCTGCCTTATACCTTGACAGGGGAAGCGCAACAATAGCCATTGTTTTTCCACCCAAATTTTCAGAGAAGATAAAGTCAGGTAATGACTCCCCTCTGCAGATTATTATGGATGGTGCTGACCCCAATTATGCGACTATTTCAAGGGGGTATATAGAATCATTTATAGAAAATTATAACAGCGCCCTTCTTAATGATTTTCTTCATCGTACAGGCATGGAGAGGCTTAGCATACCAGTAAACGGCCAGGTAAGGATATGGTTCAACGAGGAGCTTGAGAGCAGTAACTTTATTATACCAGGCATCATCGCGATCATAATTATGATAGTGGGTGTGATCCTCACATCTCTTGTCATGGCCAGGGAATATGAGAATGGCACCATGGAGACCATAAAGTCACTCCCCATAAAGGCAGAGGAGTTAATCCTGGGTAAGGCCATACCCTATTATTTCATTGCATTTACCAGCGTGCTTGTCTCTGTGTTTATGGGCCAGGTACTGTTCGGGGTGGTGATAAAGGGGAGTTTTTTTCTTATGCTGATAGCCTCAACAGTATACATTATGGTTGCTCTTGCTATGGGGCTTTTTATATCTGTAGCGGTTAAGTCCCAGCTTGTTGCAAACCAGATAGCAATACTTACATCATATCTGCCGGCCCTCATGTTATCAGATTTTGTATTTCCCATTGAGAACATGCCATTTGTTCTGAGGAGGATATCATACATAGTCCCGGCCAGGTATTTCATAGATATACTTAATGGACTTTATCTCAGAAATATCGGCTTTACCTACCTGTGGGAAGACTACCTGATATTAATGCTGATGTTCCTTGTATTTTTTATTTTTACCTTTAAAAGGCTCAAAAAGGAGGGGCTGTAAATGAATCTCACCTGTATCAGGGAACTCATTAGAAAGGAATTTATACAGCTCTTCAGGGAAAAAAAGAACCGGCCCCTCCTTTTTGTTGCACCATTATTGCAGGTGATCATATTCGGATATGTGGTCTCCACTGATGTAAAGGATGTCACAGTTGCAGTTCTTGATCAGGCTCAGACCCGTGAAAGCAGGATGCTCATAGATGCCCTGGATGCAAACAGGACATTCAGAATAACACATGTTGCAGAGAATGATCATGAACTGGAGAAGTATCTGCTTAAGAGAAAGGTACATGTTGGGTTGAAGATCAATCCGGATTTCAGCGAGAAAATTAAAAAGGGTGATACAGCAGATATACAGATAATTGTTGACGGCAGCATGAGCAATATCTCGGCCACCAGGATGGCATATATCAATATGCTGCTTAGCGGGTTCAATAAAATGATGATAAAGGAGCGACTGTTAAGGGAGATGAGTTATGGCAGGATAGATGTGCGAACCAGGGCATGGTACAACCCCAATCTTGACAGTTACTACTTTTTTGTTCCGGGTATTGTAGCCTTTCTGGTCATGCTTATCTCGCTCCTCTTTACATCCCTTGCCATTATAAGGGAAAAGGAGTCGGGCACCATGGAGCAGCTTATTGTTACGCCCATCAAACCCATGGAGTTTATAGCGGGAAAGACAATCCCCTATGCAATCATCTCATTTGTGCAGATGATCATGGTGATAGTCCTTGCCCTGTTCTGGTTCAGGGTGCCACTGGAGGGAAGTCTGTTTATACTTTTTATTGGTGTTTTTCTATTCCTGATGAGCACCCTCGGGATCGGGCTTTTTATCTCTGCCATCTCAAGCACACAGCAGCAGGCCATGATGACCACATTCTTTTTTATACTCCCCTTTTTCATGCTGAGCGGGCTCATATTCCCCATTGTTAATATGCCTTTTGTAGTCCGCATCCTGACCCTTCTAAACCCTTTAAGATACTTCCTCGTTATAATCAGGGGTGTGTTCCTGAAAGGTGTGGGCATGGATGTATTATGGCCCCAGTTTATAGGACTTTTTATTTTGGGTGTGCTGGTCTTTACAGGGGCAATAAGGTTTTTTAAGAAAAGGATGGATTAAGAAGATTTAACCGCGAACCACACGAAAAACACGAACAAAAACGATTTATTGTTTTAATATAAAAACGTTCGCGTGTTTCGCGTGTTTCGCGTATTTCGCGGTTAATATTATTTTCTTAAAAGCACATAGATGGCGCCTGTTCCGCCGTCATATGGCTGCGCAGAGGAAAAGGCCATTACTATCTTTCTGGCAGGGCCTCGGTTCAGCCACACAGGCAGCCTCTCCTTTAATACAGGTATACTGTCAGGGGAATTAAGCCCCCTGCCGTGGATAATCAGCACACACCTTAATCCCCTGTAATGGCTTGTAATAAGAAATCTCCTGACCGCCTCTTCCGCGTCCTTTTTTGTCAGGCCGTGGAGGTCTATATGTGCCTGAACAGGCAGCTCACCCCTTTTAAGCTTTCGCATGGTGTTTCTGCCTATGCCGCTGATTGCACCCTCCATGTATTCATCACTGAAGGTGAAATCCATATCAATGGAGCCTGCAACAAGGCTCTGCAGATGGGCAATAACCTCCTCATCGCCATCAGATACCTTATGAGCAGGTTTTTTAGTTTTGCCTGAAGGTGCTACCTTTTCTCCCTTTGGTGCTGATATGGGGGCTACATTGGTCATGGCGTTTATAAACAGCCCTTCATCATCAATGACAGGTTTTTCAACCTTTTTTTCTATCTTTTTAACAGGCTCCTTTGATTTAGCCTCTTTAACAATCTTTTCCAAGGACTCAAATGCCGGGTTGAAAACGTCGTTTTTTTTCTTTCCCATAAATAGACCCTTTATTCATATTATAGACCGATAATTGGTTTTTATTCATTATGGTTCATTACCGTAGGGGCACGCCGCAGCGTGCCCTTTTGGGCGCGGGCACAGTGCTCTGTGCCCCTACACAAAACTATCAAAATAAATAACAGGAATAAAATTTAATTGAAAATAAAAAATGCAAAAAATTGGGGTCATTAGTATATCAATAAAACCTGATGGCTGTATAACTTGATTTCATAACATTTTTAAAATGAAACCTACACCCCTGATTCTTGAAAAAATGTTTTTAATAAAGACAAATAAATGTTAAAAAGCGTTTTTGTCCCCCTGCGCCTTGAGCCCTGTGCCTTGCGCCGGTTCGGAAAAGAATATTATGCGAACAGACTTTTTTAAAAAGGAGATGATATATGGCCAACAATAAACCGCTTGTTGCAGTTATGATGGGAAGCACATCAGATGCTGAAATCATGCGAGGCAGTATGGAGCAGTTAAAGCAGCTTAATATACCCTATGAGGTAAAGATTACCTCTGCCCACAGGACCCCCTATCAGACAAAGGAATATGTAGAAACAGCCATAGAGAGGGGCATAGAGGTTATCATAGCCGGCGCTGGCTGGTCTGCCCACCTTGCGGGCGTGATAGCTGCACACACAACCCTCCCGGTAATAGGGGTGCCTATTGATTCATCTGTGCTCCAGGGCATGGATGCCCTGCTTTCCACTGTCCAGATGCCCCCCGGAATTCCTGTCGCTACAGTGGCCATAGGCAAGGGCGGGGCAAAGAATGCCGCAATACTCGCTGCCCAGATACTGGCGCTAAAATATCCTGAGATTGCAGTCGTGTTAAAGAACTTCCGTGAAAACCTTACAAAGGAAACAGTGGAGAAGGCCGCCAGTTGGAAAGAGTAACTTATCATTTGGACGTTCATATTTTGGAAAGCATAAATGATATGAAAAAAGATGAACAGCAATGATCTACCATATTAATTCACGTGAAAGTTTTAAAATTGCAATGGATGAATCCTCAAGGGTTTTACTTTCAGGCGGTGTGGTTGCTTTTCCCACAGAGTCATTTTACGGCCTTGCTGTTGATATTTCAAATGATAAGGCCATAGAAAAGCTCTATTCCCTGAAACAGAGGGAGAGAAATAACCCTATACTGATACTCCTTCCTGAAAAGGAGGAGCTTAAGAGGTATGTGGCTGATATCCCTGAACAGGCAGTTAAACTTATAGATGCATTCTGGCCAGGGGGGCTCACACTGGTTTTAAAAGCAAGCAGCGCTATCTCACCACTTCTTACAGCCGATAGCTCTAAAATAGGTGTAAGGCTTTCAAGCCACCCTGTTGCGATTGCCCTGGCAAGGTCTATCGGTCGGCCTGTTACAGGGACAAGCTCAAATATCTCAGGGCGCCCCCCCTGCATAAAGGCGGATGAGGTTTATGATTCATTTGGTAATTCAATTGATCTGATCATTGATGACGGCCCCACAGCGGGTGGTAAAGGGAGTACAATACTTGATCTAACAGTTGATCCATGTGTTGTTATAAGGGAAGGGATGGTTTCAATGGAGGATATACAAAGGACTCTATCTAACCTTTAATTTTGCTGTAAAATGAAAGGTGCTGCCTTTACCCTCAGTGCTTTGCGCCCATAATTCACCTTCAAGCATCTTTACAAGCTGCCTGCATATGCTTAACCCGATACCTGTTCCGCCGTATTTTCTGGTTGATGACCCGTCAGCCTGTGTAAAATCCCTGAATATAATACTCATCTTGTCTTCAGGTATGCCTATGCCTGTATCCTCAATCTTAAAGTGAAGCATGACATCCTTTCCCTTTATGTTCTCCATACCAGCTCTCAAATGGACAGTGCCCTTTCCTGTGAATTTGATGGCATTCCCGACAAGGTTTAAAATGATCTGCCGAATGATTTCAGGATCACCTTCAAGGCGTTCAGGTATATTTGAATCAGCCTCCCATGTCAGTTTAAGGCCCTTTGCAGTGGCCTGGGGTCTGTAAAACTCAATGCATCCGGAAATAACCTGCTTTAGACTTATCAATGCCTTTTCAATTATCATATTGCCGGACTCGATCTTTGAGAATCTGAATAGATCATTAACCAGTTTTAAAAGCCCACCAGTTGATTCCTGGAGGAGTGTAAGGTATTCACGCTGTTCATCATCAAGATTAGTATCAGCAAGCAGGCCAAGGATCCCGACTATGCCATTCATTGGTGTCCTTATCTCATGGTTCATGTTTGCCAGGAATTCACTTTTTACCCTGTTTGCCTCCTCTGCCATCTCCTTCGCTATGATAAGTGCCTGCTCGGTTCGTTTACGTTCAGTAATGTCACGCGCAAGGGCCTGTATTATCCCCTCTTGAGGGTAATTGACTATGTTGGCGCTTATTTCCACCTCTATTATTGTGCCATTCTTTTTCATTAACTCGGTTTCAAAGGAGGCGCTTCCCTTTTCAAGGATCACAGGGAGCCCTTTTTCTTCAAAAGAGGTTTTCCATCCGGGTTTAAGATCAAGTAAATTCATCTGGAGCAATTCATCACGGCTATAGCCGGTCAGTTCAACAGTTCGCCTGTTTACATCTATTATTTCCCCCTCTTTATCATGAAACAGGATAGGGTCATTGGCCTGATTGAACAGGTCTATGTATCTCTTTTCCTTTTCTTCAAGTTCAAGCTGCTGGCCAAAGAGCCTTAAAAAAACATCAACCTTGCATTGAACAAGAAACGGTTCCATGGGTTTTGTAATGTAATCGACCGCCCCTATTTCAAAGCCCTTTTGTATAAACTCATCAGAGATATATTCTGCGGTCATAAACAGGATAGGTATGTTTTTCAGGCGATCACTGGATTTCATCCTTTGTGCAACTTCCCAGCCATTCATGTCAGGCATTTTTATATCCAGGATTATTAGGGATATCTCTTCCTTATCAAGCATTGATAGTGCCTCCTGGCCTGAAGTGGTTTTTATGAAAAGCCTGTCAGGTTTCCTGAGCTGACGCTCAAG
>JAFGFM010000158.1 GCA_016931115.1 Deltaproteobacteria bacterium
CATATTTGCCGCAATCATAAGGGGTGTTGTTCCGTCACGAAGCCTCGTATTCACTTTAGCGCCATATTCTATTAGCAGTTTTATTATCTCAGTGTGCCTGCTTTCCAGCGCCAGTATAAAGGGGGTTATACCGTGTATTGTCTTCTGATTTACACTTGCCCCTTTTTCCAGAATAATCCTGACAATATCTGTCATGCCCTGTTTTGTTGCGACTATCAGGGCCGATTCCTGTAATATATTACCTACCCCCTCCACCTTAGCGCCGTTTTCCAGGAGGAGCCTTGCAGCCTCTGAATGGCCGTTGTCCAGTGCAACCCAGAAGGGTGTTTTTGTGTCAGTGGAGCCTGGCGGGATAAAGTCAACCTTTGCATTGTTTTCTATAAGGAGCCTGACGATATCCGTATACCCCTTTTCTGCTGCAAGAAAAAGGGCAGTTTTTTTATCTGTTTTTGTGTAAATATCCACATTGGCGCCCTTTATCAATAAGCAGCCTCGCGACATCAGTATGTCCGTTCCGTGATGCAGCCCAGAGGGCCGTTATATTAGAGTCTCCATACTTTGTGTTGACGTTGATCCCGTAATCAATAAGACTTGCTGCCACATCAGCGTATCCGCTCCATGCCGCCCATATAAGGGCTGCTTTCCTGTCTATATTTTCCTGATCAACATTCACGCTCTTTTCCAGAAAGATCTTTCTGAATAGGGCTTTGTCCTTCATAAAATCCGGCATGGTATCCTCTTCATTCTTTTCAGCCTCTGCATGAGAACTGCTTATAGTATCCCGCTTGCTGGCTTTCACAGGAGGCTGATAAAGAGGCATTTCCATGAATGTAAAATCACTGATTCGCTGCGCCTCGCGGGCTACCCTGGTTTCTATCTGTTTTGGCGCTTTAAAGTCCGTGGTTGTGCCGTCTCCAAGCTGGCCCAGGTAGTTTGACCCTGCTGCCCATAGTGTGCCGTTTTTTTTCACAAAAAGGCTGTGTGCACCGCCTGATGCAATCTGCACTGCCTGATCTGCAATCTGAACCGGGATGGAAATCCGGCTGCCTTTATCATTTCCCAACTGATATGAGAAATTAGCGCCCATGCCCCATACGCTATTATCTGTCTTGATAAACAGGCTGTGGCTCATCCCCCCGGAAACATCAATAACCCCATTTGTGATCCTTACAGGCGTTCCGATATTTTCAATATCCTCAACGCTAAGCTGTCCATATTTGTTGTTTCCCATAACCCATAGACCGCCGTCTTTACCCACGATCAGGCTGAAGGCCCCTCCTGCCGAAATCCTCGCAACATCCCCTGTAATAGTAAACGGCGAAGGGTTGATCTTATCTCTTCTAGCACCAAGCCGGCCTTCCGCGTTAAGGCCCATACCCCATAAGCTGCCATCATTTTTTAAAAACAGGGTGTGGACGGTGCCTGCGGAGACCTGCTTCACATCCGTCGCAACCATTATTGGTCTGTTTCTAGTAAACCTGGAGCCATCACCCAGTTGCCCATACCTGTTATAGCCCATGGCCCACAAGGCGCCGTCCTGCTTTAAAAACAGGCTGTGGACATTACCTGCCGCTGCCTGTTTTACATCACCTGCAATGTATACCGGCGTGCTGCGTGAATCTGTGGCCCCGTCGCCGAGCTGACCGTTGTTATTGTATCCAACAGCCCAGAGCGTACCGTCGGTTTTGATATACACGCTGTGATAAAGACCGGCAGCCAGTGATATTGAGTGGATCTTCGGCGTTGTATCGTGAGCTTTAGCATTGGTTTCCTGCCTGATCTCCGCATCGGCCTCAACTGTTTCAGCAAATATTTGACAGAAAGGTGAAGCTATGAAGGATAGATTATAAAGAATCATGGCAAGCAGAGAGATCCTGAATATTTGCCCCTTGAGTACCCTCATATTATTCCCCAACCCCCTTTTACAGGTTCAAAACAGGTAGTTAACACAAAAGATAAGTAAGGCTTTGCTTTATTCTAAATACAATCGGGTTAAACGATGCCGCCTGGGTTGGTACTATGGGGATATAATCAAGCGGCACAATGGTTATGCACTATAATATGTAAAAATATTATTAGCAAAAAAAATATATGGCATAACCAAAGTATATTGCCCCCTGTTAAGTTCAGGGGCATCCCCCAGGATTTAATGTAACTTTAATGCAGAAAACCATATCTGTATACATCATAAAATATACAGATTAATTACAGTAGAAAACTGCACTTTATAACTGCCGGGTTGGGTTTAAACCCAACCTCCTTTTAATAAAAAACAACAGGATTTTGAAAGCGAAAAAACGCTGAACAGGGTAATCATTTTTTTAATACATCATATGACATATCCCTGCTGAAAACCCTGCACTTCCCATGAAGTGCATCATCTCCATGCCCCTTTTGAGTTTTCCATTGTCCAGCGCCCAGCACATTGCCACAGGAATAGATGCGGACACGGTGTTCCCGAACATGGGGTAGAGGTTAACCATTTTATCTTTAAAGCGTGAGTGTCTTGCAAGGTCATCAATAATGGATTTGGATGCTGAATGGGCAAAGGCAATGTCGCAGCCCCTGTTTTTAAGCTCTGGTGAACTAAGATAAAGTTCAGGTATCATTCTGCCAGCCGCCTCAAACAGCTCTGTGCTGTATGCAAAAAAGATGAGCGGATCAAGCTTTGGGCATGTCTCGCTGTTGCTGTATGAGGCTATATGGGGCAGGGGGATTTTGCACAGCCCGTGCAGGGAAGCGTCTGTCTTGAACTCAAAGTGAGGGGCGATATCCCCGCCTTCTGACACTATGGTTGCAGTGGCCGCCTCTCCGATGGTGAGTTGTGCAAACCGATATGTAACCTCGTCCACAGCCTTTATGGGGCCGTGATATTCATAATTGAACTCCGCATTCAGGATCATTATGTTTTTATAGACCCCGGTTTTTATAAAGTTGCAGCTTATATGGAGCGCCCTCATCCAGCTCAAACATGCATCAAGAATGTCAAACCCTGTGGCCTTTGTCATGCCAAGCCTGTGTAAAAAATAGGTGGCCATACATGGCTCCACCCATCCGCGGCCAACGCCTACATAGAGCAGCAGGTCTATATCAGTGGCCTTTAGCTGTGCGCGTTCAAGGGCCTGTTTTGCTGCCCTTTCCGCGTGTTCATAGGCTGTTTCACCATTATTTCTTCTTCTCCGTTCATTGGTGCCGGAGATTCGGAAAAGTGCCTTAACCCTGTTTATTATCTTCGCCCTCTCACCATCCTGCCAGAAGGGTTCGCTGATCTCTATCAATTCTTTAAGTATATCATCATTGGTAACAACACGCTCAGGCATGCTGCAACCTATCCCCAGTATCTTCATGTACAATCACCAATCTTTTTTAAATGCCTCTTCTGTAAGGCCAGGGTTAATCTTAATGTCTGTAAAACTGTATTCCTCAAGAAATTCATTTTCCCATCCATAGCAGGTAAGGCCAATGGGTAACCACCTCTGCCTGTCTATAATCAGACGGCCCGAATGTGCGTAATACCCCTTGCCAAATGGAAACCTCATCGTGAGCACGAGACTCTTTGAGTCCATGGAGGCAATCTCGGGCGGATTGCATTCAGGGTCAGTCCGGCTCCTCAGATAATTTTCAGTAACCTTTTCAAAAATGGTTATAAAATCTGCCTCTGTAATGGGGTGTCTGTTTTCTTTAAGGGCTTCTCTTCCATTCGGATCGATTGACACAGGTAAAAAAGCCATCAGACCGCCCATATTTATTAAAACCCTGTTATTGTTTTGACCCTCAACGTAGATTGCTATTCTCCCCTTTTTGGGGCCTTTTTGCCATTTCATATAGAAATGACCGGGCCTTTTTACCTTAAGCACGATATTATCCTCTTTGATAATCCTGTTACCCACAAGCTCATGTTTACTGAAGATGCAGGTATAATCGGTTATTAAGGATAAGGTTTCAGTAACACGCTTTAGAATGGTATCAGGGGTAAGGCTATCCTGTGCCAGTGCCTGTTGTCCGCAAAACAGGGCAGGAAGAAATATAATAACATAAAGGTAAGACCTGATATTTTTAAGCAACATAAACATGATTCAGCCTAAAGTCGGCATAGAATAATTCATCCCTGTACGTTATGGGGAGCCATTCCCCTGCATACTGTCCTTAAGGTACAGGAAGGGGTGGATTGTATAACAGCTTAAAGATTTAGCAAGCGCTAACTGTTAAAATAGCCCATTTTTAAGGCGGGCATTTAATTGGCTATTTAACCTACTTGACTTCAGTTAAATGCGACTGCATAATGGTTTCACATTGAAACCATTATGGGGTTAATATGGCGACAGTAACAGTTAAGAACATACCTGACGACCTTTATGACCGGCTTAAGTCAGTTGCTGAAATCAACAGGCGGTCCATCAACAGCGAAATTATAATGTGTATTGAGAATGCTATTTTAAGTCACAGGGTTGATCTTGATAAGATGCTTATTGATATCCGGAAGATGCGTCAATTGACAGCGGGCAATGTGATCAGTGATGAGGATTTTAACCGGGCAAAGAGAGAAGGCCGTCCATGATTGTTGTTGACACAAATGTTATCGGATATCTTTTTCTGGCAGGTGACAAATCTCTTTTAGCTGAGCGTACACTGCAAAAAGACATGGAATGGGCAGCCCCTGTTTTATGGCGCAGTGAATTTCGTAATGTGCTTGCCCTTTATTTGCGTCAGAATATCATTGATCTTGGTTAGGCTCAGGAAATAATGAACAGTGCCTTGAAACTACTTAAAGGGCGTGAATATGAGGTCTCGTCGCTTGCTATTTTGAAACTTGCCTCGGAATCCAAGTGTTCTGCATATGATTGTGAATTTATCGCAGTTGCAATGGAGCTAAAGGTTCCATTGATAACAGTTGATAAGCAGTTGTTACGAGAATTTCCGGGAACGGCAGTATCATTAAATTCGTTCAGTGGATAGCTTACGGGTGAAAGCACAGCTACATTGAAAAGCTAGAAAAGTGATATAAAAATTTGCCTAACATTTTTTTATTACCAGACAGGGAGGGCTCTTTGTTATGAACAGAAAGTATGAACATCTCATAAAACCGTTAAGCTTAGGCAGGATAGAAATGGCGTCCATCAGGACATCTGACACAAAAGAATCCTCCACCTTCAACGGGCCTGGAAACGCAGACAAGATAGTATGGCTTAATGGTCGTGATCACCTTGAGGGGCTTGAGCTTAACTTCTCATGGGGATTTTACAGCGGCCTTGGTGACTGGCATACAGGCCAGGACCCACATGTGCACCCTTATGCGGAGTGCCTTGTGTTTGTGGGGCTGGATTCAGCCAAGATGAACTACCTGGGTGCTGAGGTTGAGGTATATCTTGGAAAGGAGCAGGAGGTCTACACCTTTGATGAGCCCACCGTTGTTGTTATCCCTGCGGGTATGCCCCATTGCCCTCTCATAACAAAGAGGATGTTCAGCCCTAAAGGCTATGGGTTTTTCCTTCTCTGTCTCGGTGCAACCCCTACCACCACATGGATGGGGGAAGGCATCTCTGAAGAGACCTTGAAACAGATGGCAGAGATGGCGGAAAAGCAGGGGCTCAAGCTACCCATGAAATCGACTGTATCAAAGAAAAGGCTGGCAAAAAACCCGACCCCACCTACAGGCAAATATGCACACCTTGTAAGACCCATCAGATCAGGTGTTTTTATAGAAAGGGGTAGCATTGCCGGAACATTATCACAAACATGCACAGCTCATTATAATGAGATGAAAAAAAGAGGCGAGATACCCGGGCCCGGGTATGCTGATCACCTTGCATGGATGTTCGGGAAAGACCTTGACAATCTTGATATGAATTTCAACTGGGGCTATTTTAGTAAGCCGGGTATATGGCAAAGGGGTATGGGTGCAGGTGTAAGCAACTCTCCAGAGGTTACTGTATTTGCAGGGCTTGACCCGAAAGATATTGATTATCTGGGTGCGCAGATTGAGGTAGAGATCGGCCATGAAAAAGAGAGATATATCATTGAAAGCCCTTCTGCCCTTATCAGGCCGGCAGGTGTGCCCTTTTACCCGGTTGTGACAAGGTGGGTTGACAGGCCATTTGCCACTTATACCGTGGGGCTCTCTGGCAGGCCTGAAACAAACTAAGTGCTGTATTTCATAAATACAGTAACATATGATGTAATGATTTTTAATTAACCACGGAGGACACGGAGAACACGGAGTAAAAGCCTGAAAGATAATATTCTTCGTGACCTCCGTGCTCTCTGTGGTGAAAATATGTTTTTTTCTTGGGTTATGCTGAAAAAAATTCCTGGAGGAAACAGATATGGAAAATAAAAAATATGCACACCTTGTTAAACCATTAAGTATTGCAGCAATGCCAGGTTCAGAAAGGGCATTCAGGAATACCGGTAATGCGGATATTAATTTATGGCTGAACGGTCGTGATCACCTTGAAGGGCTTGAACTTAATTTCTCATGGGGATTTTATACTGGCCTGGGTGACTGGCACCCTGGTATGGACCCACATGTGCATCCTTACCCTGAGGCACTGGTCTTTGTCGGGCTTGACCCTGATAATATTGAATACCTTGGCGCTGAGATGCAGTACTGCCTTGGCAAAGAGCTTGAGGTGCATACCTTTGACAAACCCTCTGTTATTGTAGCAAAGGGCGGGGTGCTCCATTGCCCCTCAGTCACAAAGGAGGTATTAAATCCGATAGGCTACAGCTTTTTTATCCTTTCACTCGGTGCAGAACCCCGCACCACATGGATGGGAGACGGGATAAGCGAAGAGCAGATTAGAAGGATGCAGGAGATTGCGAGCAGCAGCAAGCCTTTCATGGTCTCCACCTTTTCAAAAAAGAGATATCATGTATCACCTGAGACAATGACATACAGTGATAAACATGCCCATCTGATCAAGCCACTAAAATTATTGCCGCGTGCAGCCGCAGAAAAGGATATGATGATCCCGGGGCCTGGAAACGCAGACAGGCTTTTTTGGATGACAGGCAATGATCTTGAGGGGATGGAGCTTAATTTTACATGGGGATTTCATAAAAGGCCAGGGTTATGGCACAGGGGTCCGGGTAAATCCGATGGTGCACATTTCCACCCCCATGATGAGGTGCTTGTATTTGCGGGCACAGACCCTTCGGACATCAATTACCTCGGTGCAGAGATCTCCATAGACATGGGTGAAGAGCATGAAAGGCATATCATTGACAAACCCATCGCGGTAGTAATCCCAAAAGGTGTTGTTCATAACCCCATAATAACCAGGTATGTGGATAGGCCATTTGCATTTTTCATGATCAGCCTTGCGAGGGACTATGAGGTAACATGGTGTAGCAGATGAAGATAGAACATGTAGCCATCTGGGCTAAGGACATAGAGGCCCTGAAAGATTTCTATATCAAATATTTTAATGGGGTTCCCGGCATTGGGTACCTGAATGAGAAGAGGGGGTTTTCATCATATTTTGTTAGCTTTGAGGCGGGGGCCCGTCTTGAAATAATGTATATGCCCTCAGTATCAGATCCGGGTGAGGTTCAAAACCTGGAATTCACAGGCCTCACCCATTTGGCCTTTTCTGTCGGCTCAGCCGAAAATGTTTGCAACCTGACTGAAAGATTGAGAGTTGATGGTTTTATGGTGGTTGATGAACCAAGAATAACCGGTGACGGCTATTTTGAAAGTGTTGTACTGGACCCTGAAAATAACAGGATCGAGATAACCGTTTAATGTTGCCATGGTTTTATGGATTCAAGCAGTCAGCCCTCCGCTTTCAGCGTTGGGCTTTCAGCAAAAGGTATTCAAAACAAAGAGTTAGCTGATCCCGCCCTAGGCGGGACTGAAAGCTCCATTGTTTTTTGATTTGAGCTTGAAATATTATAAAACTTTTGTTGCCAAATCATTAATTATACTGTAGAAAATTAGCCTGTTATACTTGCTTTGTTTTACACGCCTTACAGTAACAATGGTTTTTTTGATTTAGCCGGATTATTTATTTGGGAAAGGTTTTAATATGCCGTCAGCAAATTTAGATCTCATTCGTGCCATTAATCAGTTCAATATCCTGAACAGTATTCGTGCCAGGAAGTCGGTCTCCCGCTCTGAAATAGCCGATATGACAGGCCAGAGTAGGGCATCTGTCACCACTATTACCGCCCAGATGATTGATAAAGGTCTTATATTTGAAAAAAATGTCGAGGTGACCGGCGAGCGCGGCAGAAACCGCGTCCTATTGGCCCTTAATCCTGATGCGGCATTTGTGGTAGGTGTAAAGCTGGCAGCAGCAAAGGCAAGCTCTGCTGTTTGCGATATGCAGGGCGAAACCAGGAGCACGGTTATAAGAAATGAAAACTTTATGGGAAAGGGCGTTGATTTTATAGCCCGGTATATTGATGAGCTTATTATGGCTGCTGTAGATGAAGCGGGTCTCAAGCTGGAAAATATCTCAGGGATCGGCATCGGGGTACCGGGTGTTGTTGATTTCCAGACGGGCACCTGTCACTGGAGCCCCATTTACGATGCAGGCAGTGTGCCCCTGCGTGACCGTATTCAAAACAGGTTTAATATCAAGACCTATATAGAAAATGATGCAAATACCCTTACCCTGGCGCACCAGTGGTTTGGCGAGGGGCGAGGGGTGGATAATTTTATAGTTATTTCAATAGAGTATGGTGTTGGAATGGGGATAATCACCAATGGCCAGCTGTACCGTGGAGTAAGGGGGTTTGCCGGTGAGATGGGGCATGTCCCGGTTACCCCTGACGGTGAACTCTGCGTATGCGGGAAAAGGGGTTGCCTTGCAACGGTTGTTGGAGGCATGGCCTTTATCAATAAGGCAAAACGCCTTGCTGAAACGGGTTTATGGGTAAGAAAATCTAGTGGCGATATAGAGTTTGAAGAGGTAATTAACGCTGCAAAAGAGGGGGAAAATGCCCTTATCGAGATATTTCAGGCCGCAGGACACTGTCTGGGCGTTGGTTTATCAGTAGTGATAAATATCTTTAACCCGGAAAAGATCATCATCTCAGGTCAGGGTGTTGAGGCTGGAGATATCATGTTCACCCCCATGAGAGAGGCAGTAAACAGGCATACATTCAGTGATCTGTTAGCCCTCACAAAGATAGTCATCCCTGAATGGCAGCATACTGACTGGGCAAAGGGGGCTGCCAGCCTTGTACTTCAGGAATTGTATAAATCACCCTTTAATACAATACGTCCCCTGATCTAGAAGAGCTTAATATATCTTTAACCTCTGTGATCCCCAAATCTGCACATTGTTTTGGCTTTTTATACATATCCGCCTGTTGTCATATCATTACTGTTATAGTGTCAAAATGTTGCCATCTTTAATAAAAATGGCCTCTGATTGCTGTAATATCTTGATATAACGTTTAATTTTTGAGCCAGCCTTATGGTATGTTTCTTGCTTTAAGAATAACAGGTTATTTTTTTAGGCATTCTGGCAGGTTTAACAATAAACAGCTATCAAAAAAACGGACAATATCATGGTAGAAAATGAAAATCCGGGATTGGGTAGAGACACCCAGTATGAAAGCATTCATGACATCAGTAACCGGCTTGCAGATACCCTGCTTATCTCTATCTCAATTTTCGGCCTTCCCATAGTATTGGTTTCCTTCCTGCGTTATTTCAAGGTTGGAGGGATGTACATCCTTTCTCTGCATATTTTTGTATATATTTTCTGTCTTTTTTTTATGGTCAGCAGGAAAAGGGTGTCAGTGAACTCAAAGTGTCTGTTCATAATTGTTTGTACCTTTATAATGGGCATAACCTCTGTTATAAAATGGGGGATCTTCGGTACAGGGGTGGTATATTTTATATTCATGAGCATCCTGGCAACTGTCTTCTATGGTGCCAGAACGGGGATCATTGCAACAATCATTAATCTGGCCGTATTGATTATAACATCCATACTTTTTAACTCAGGTTATTTATCCTATAACTTTGATATAAATAAATATCCCACTGAAATACTTACCTGGGTGCCAGTATCGGCTGTCTATGGGCTGTTTACCCTCGCAATTATTGGCGGTATTGGCCGGTTTTTGTACTCTATGTCAAAAAATATTGAAAAGTTATCCAACAGGACATCTGACCTTAGCGAGACAAAGGAGCAGATGATTCAGGAGATAGATAATTGCAGAACGACTGAGATTGCACTGAGGGAGAGCGAAGAGAGGTTCAGGACTGTGCTTGAAAACCTGCCATGCGGGGTATCAGTTCATGACCTTGAGGGAAGACTCCTTATAATTAATGAAGAGACATGCAGGGCCAAGGGATTTTCACGAGAAGAGCTTTTAAGGCTCACGGTCATGGAGACAGCTGGCCCCTCTTTAGATAAGGATTTTGATGTTGTCAGGATGTGGGAAAATATAGAACTGGGGAAATCAGTAATCTTCGAGGCCAAGACGCAGCGAAAGGACGGGACATTATATGACAGTGAAGTACACCTCTCCAAGATAATGCTTGATGGAAGACCGGTAATACTCTCACTGGTATTTGATATTACCGAAAGAAAGAAGATAGAGGTAAGTCTTGCGCGAAGATCAGAGCTGGAGCGCCTTGTAAGCGAGATATCATCAGGTGCTGTTGGGATCAGCCATAAAGAGGTGGATAACTACATAAAGGAGGCAATTGCCTCTATAGGTATTAAGACAGGGGTTGATCATGCATATTTTTCACTCTTTAACACCAGGAAGGAAATCCTTGAATTAATCAGTGAATGGTCTCTTGATAGTACAGCGCTCCCCGGTTTTGAAAAGGAGATGAAGGTTGATAATGACCTGCCCTGGTTTACCCGGATGATCCGTTCACAGAATGTTGTGCATATCCCTGATATGGATGCACTGCCGGATGAGGCGCAAAAGGAAAAGATATACTTTAAAAGCAGGGGAATAAAATCATTGCTTATCCTTGTCTTACGTCAGGGTGAGAATATGATAGGTTTTCTTGGTTTTGACAACCTGAACAAAAAGAGGGCATGGTCAGACGAAGAAATGGTTATACTCAGGATCATCGGGGAGACCTTTACCAGTATCCTCTACCGCAAACAGGCAGAAAAAGAGGAGGAGAGGCTCAAGGCACAACTCTCCACCGCTGTGGAGATTGCCCACCTTGGGCCATGGGAACTGGATTTAGAAAGCCAGATATTTACCTTCAATGACCATTTCTACAGGATATACCATACCACCGCAGAGGAGATGGGCGGGTATAAAATGACCCTTGATGAATATAAGCGGCGTTTTGTTCATCCCGATGATATCTCTCTTCTTGATGAAACCGAAAAGACGGATGCCTTCTCTGATAACCCTGTGGGAAATCGGATTGAACACAGGATGCTCTTTGCGGACGGGAAAACAGGTTATGTGATGTCACAATCCTTTCGTATAAAAAACAGCGAGGGCATACCAGTTATATCCTATGGTGTAAACCAGGATATTACTGAATGGAAACTTGCCCAGGAAAAACTGCGAGAGAGTGAAGAAAAGCTTGCCAGATCCAGAAAGATGGAGTCCATTGGCCTTCTTGCCGGTGGTGTTGCCCATGATCTTAATAATGTCCTGTCAGGTATTGTTAGTTATCCTGAACTTCTTTTGCTTGATATACCCCATGATAGCAAACTCAGAAAACCAATCGAAACCATTCAGGAGTCAGGCTACAAGGCCGTCGCCATTGTACAGGACCTGCTCACCATAGCAAGGGGGGCTGCTACGGTTAAGGAACCCCTGAATCTGAACAGGATAGTCAGGGAATATATGAATTCCCCTGAATTTAATAACCTGAAAAATTATAATCCAGGTGTAAAATACAGCGCCGAGCTGGATGCCGGGCTGCTAAATTTCAACGGCTCCATGATCCACATCAAGAAGGTTGTAATGAACCTGGTTGCAAATGCCTCAGAGGCAATTGAAAATGAAGGCACTGTCACCATATCCACATGCAACAGGTATATAGACAGGCCTTTAAGAAGGTATGAAGATGTTAACACAGGGGAATATGTCGTCCTCTCTGTGATGGATGATGGCCCTGGCATATCACCGGAAAACCTTGAAAGGATATTTGAGCCCTTCTTTACAAAAAAGGTGCTGGGCATAAGCGGTACAGGGCTTGGTCTCACGGTTGTATGGAATACGGTCCAGGATCATAAGGGTTATATCGATGTTAAAAGTGGTAAGTCCGGTACACTGTTTGAACTCTATTTTCCTATAACAAGGGATGAACTGGTAAGTAAGGCATCTGCAACCTCTTTAGATGACCTGAAAGGGAATGGTGAACTGGTGCTTGTTGTGGATGATGTGGCAAGTCAGAGAGAGATATCATGCCGGATGCTTGAATCCCTTGGGTACCGGCATATCAATTTTTCAGATGGTGAAAAGGCGATAGAATACCTTAAGGATAACAGCGTTGACCTGATTCTTTTGGATATGATCATGTCTCCCGGCATTAGCGGAAGGGAGACCTATGAGCGTATATCAAAGTTCAGGCCCGGGCAGAAGGCACTTATCATAAGCGGTTATTCTGAAACAGAGGATGTGGTGGCCATACAGAAACTGGGCGCTGGCGCATATATCAAAAAGCCTTTGTCACTTGAGACCCTTGGCAGGGGTATAAAAAAAGAACTGGCAAAATAGATGCTCCTGTTTTATCCTGCCACAAATTGATATATCTATGCAGGCAGGCAGTATCTTATGTACAGTTTTACATTTATTGAGTGGGCAGTAATAATCCTATGTGCCCTTTTGATAGGGTTTACCAAGGCCGGAATACCCGGCATCGGCATCCTGATCCCCATTCTTGCAGCATCCATTATGCCTGCAAAGGAATCCACCGGCTTTATACTTCCTATGCTGACCATGGCAGACATCTTCGCCATCATATACTGGCGAAGGCATGTTGCATGGAAACAGCTCTTAAGGCTTTTGCCCTGGGCATTTACAGGCATTGTGGCAGGTTATGCAGCCATGAGCCATATCACAAATGATCAGCTAAGGACATTCATTGGTCTTCTGGTTATCATCCTTTTAATATTATCATGGATCAAGGATAAAAGTCTCCCTGATGATTACATCCCTTCTCACTGGTTTTTTGCCGCTGTGATGGGCACTCTTGCAGGGGCAACAAGCATGATGGCAAATGCGGCAGGGCCTGTAATGGTGATATATCTTACCTCCATGAGGCTCCCCAAGGCCAATTTTATTGGTACAAGCGCATGGTTTTTCTTTATTGTGAACCTGTTAAAGCTTCCATTCAGCCATAAGCTTGATCTCATAACTATTCAATCTATTCAGGTTAACCTGCTGCTTTTGCCCTGTCTTATAGCAGGAGGTGTTACCGGTATCATGCTGGTAAAAAGGATATCACAGGGGGCATTTAATATTATTGTGAAGATACTGGCATGTATGGCTGCCCTGATGCTGATCTTGAGATAGCTCCCAAGGCCTTATCGGTATTGACACCTCAAGGTATTTCTGACAGAATCCCATTTTTTCAATCAAGGTTTTAAGGAGTTTCAATGATGACTGATTATGATGTAATCCTTTTCCACCCCCCTGCAATATATGATTTCAGGCATACCCCCATGTTCCCCGGTGCATTCGGAAGAAACGTGGAGGGGCTCCAGTTCACAAAGGTCCCGATCGGGATGCTGAGCATTGCTGATTATCTTGATAGAAATGGCTACAGGGTAATCCTTGATAACATTGGAGACAGGATGATCTGTGACCCTGAGTTTGATGCTGAAAAACATATCAGGGAATCTTCAGCACAGGTATATGCAATAGGTCTTCACTTTCAGCAGCATTCACAGGGGGGGATTGAGATTGCAAGGCTTTGCAAGAAGTACCACCCTGGTGCCTTTGTAATAGTTGGGGGTTTGACAGCCACCTGTTTTCACAAAGAGATCATAGAAAAATATGATTTTATAGACGGTGTAATAAGGGCAGAGGCGGAAAGGCCCATGCTTAAACTGATGCAGGCATATGAAAAGAGCGGAAGGCTTACAGATACACCCAATCTGACATACAGGTCTAACGAAGGTGAAATCATAGTGAATCCTATGATGGCGGCAAGCACTGATCTTGATGATTTTGAATATACCAGATTTGATCTGATTGAACCCAAAACCTCCATATTCCCGGAAGAGGCTGATGCACGCTACAGCCTTGAGGTGTGTCGTGGCTGTACATATAACTGTACTATCTGCGGTGGTTCCGCATATACATATAAAAAATACCTCGGCATGAAAAGGCCGGCCTTTCGCAGTCCTTCAAAAATCGTTCATGATATAAAAACATTGAATGAATATGGCATCAGTTTCATAGGGCTGTTTCAGGATGCCAGGATGGCAGGAAAGGGATACTGGCAGGAACTTTTTCATCTTATGATAAAGGAAAAGCCATATATTGAAAGGCTTTCGCTCGATATACTTGGCCCTGTTGACGAAACATTTGTAAAGGAGGCGAGAAAGGTAACCGGAAACCTGATATTGCATCTCTGTCCTGATACCGGTTCTGACGAGGTGAGAAGGCTTTTAGGCCGCAACTACACCAATGAGGATCTCCTTGAAACAATAAAGCTCTGTCACAGTTATCACATCCCTGTTACCAATTTTTTTTCGGTCGGGCTTGCAGGTGAGACTGAAAAACATATGAAAGAGACCTGGGAGCTATGGAAACAGCTTGATGAGATGGATCATGAGGCAATGAAAAACGGGTACTTCGGGGGGCTGGGATCATCTGTACCGATTGGAGGCCAGATACTTGGCCCGATCGTGCTGGACCCCGGTTCAAGGGCCTTTGATAACCCTAAAAAATATGGTTACAGGCTCCTGTATAAAAATCTCGAGGAATATATCTCATGGCTTTCAAAGCCCTCATGGCATCAGTGGCTTAATTATGAAACCCTTGCTGCTGGCAAGGATGAGATAGTGGAGATGATCCACAGGTCAATTGAGTTTACAGTAGACCAGAGAGAACGATATGGGATTTTCACCAATGGAGAGGCATACTATGAAAAATGCATGGTAGAGGCAGACCGTGCCATAGTTAAAAAGATTGATGAGATCATGGAGATCAAAGACCCTGATGAAAGGATGAGAAGTGTTATTACCCTGAGGTTAACCATGGATGAGATGGAAAAGAGGAGGATGTTTTTTCCGGAATAAATATTAACATTGTAGGGGCACGCCGCAGCGTGCCCGCCTTTAATTCTACCTCCATGGATCGATTCTAACCGAGACCCCTGGTCTGAAACCGCCCATGCTGAAATAGTTATTGTTGGATGCCCCGGTGACTATTACAGTAAACTGGCCTCCCGGAGGCTGGATATACATACCGTCACTCTTGGCATTTCCCTGTGCTTCCTTAACCCATTTTGTGAATTTTTCAACCGTGTCATAACCGGCATCATGCACAAAATTGGCAATCGGCGGACTCAGAACTGCGCATGTACCGAACAGGGTGCCGTCCTGGGTGCTGTAGATATCCTTAATGATCTTGGGATAATCCATTTTATCGCCCCATACGTTTGCATACCAGTTCTTGGCAGAAAGAACACCCCAGCCCATAAACATGGTAACAACGTTTTCACCTTTCTTGAAGTTTTCAAGTTTTGGTGCAGGCATTCCGGGCCTTGTCATCATCCCTTCTCCCCTTCCTATTCTTACTGAGAGAGGATCCCACGGGGATTTTTCTTCATTCTCTGCAATGATAATGTTGAGCCCGTTCATGGGGTTTCCTACTGTTCCCATGTAGGTATTTCCAACCTTGCCACAGTTTCCTCCATTAATGGATAGAAGAGTCCAGGCCCGGCCTATTGTTGTATTGGCGTGCGCATACGGACCCAATGCACCATAATTATAATTCATGCCGATCTCATCACGGATGGTCCCGTTGATTACCACCCCTGCGGCAAAACCATTGTCCGATACATCCATGGCCTCAGCGCCTGTTGATCCTATTGCAAGAATAACAGGAAAATATTCCGGTTTTGCGCCTGCCATAACTGCATTGATGGCAGCTATTTTTACTGTATATGACCAGGACTCAAAGGTGGGTTTAAAGGGTGACATCTCTCCGAGTTTTTCTTCCGGGTCATGGCTTGTACCAGCCAGCATCTCATCCACCTTTTCTTTGGTTGGAAGAATTATCGGGAGGAAATCAGTATATCTTTTTTCCAGGAACATCTGCTGTAATTCGTCTTCTGTGCCAGTGAATGTTTCAGGCCCATTATCGCGGATAACCTCGCCTGTCCTTTTTTCTTCGGCAGTCAGAGGTTTGGTAAGTTTGTCTAAAATTTCCTGGATGACAGGTTCCCCTGTTAGAGGGTTGTTACCCAGGACAACATCCTTGCGGAGCTGTGGGGCTGTTTTTCCCCAGATCGGCCCAAGGATATACTGAATCCTGATTCCAGGCATTCCATTGGTAAGGCCGATATCTTTTAACTGATCTACAAAGCTTGATACAACAAGCGGTACTGCCGGTTTTTTGTACTTCTCTTCAAAATTAATCGATAGCTTGGTGACCCCAGGCGCACATACGCTTCAGTGCCCAAGGGCTATAATCATTGCATCAGCCTTTTGCCCCATTTCATTCCAGAGCGCTTCGTCTTCGCTACCCATTCCACCGGGTTTGTCCTTATATACCCATGTGGTTTCGGGATATTTTTCTTTCATCACTGCTGTGAGTTCTCCCAGCAGTATGCCTGATCCCGGATAGCCGTCATTAACGATATATATGGTTTTGCCCTTGATGGTAGTGAGACGGGGCGCCATATCCTTGAGTTTTATGGGGGGCGGTGTCCCCAAAGGATTATATACCGTTATTATTGGCTTTTTCTCGTTCGCGGCCTGCACATCTAAAGGATTGTTTATGCCGGTGATGCTGCAAAACAGTCCCAGACACAGCGACGCAACCATAGCTGTTCTTAACTTCATGCCTGATTCCTCCTTGTAAATGGGTTGATAAAACTCCCTTGGTCGGGATAGATGCCGGTAACAATTACCATACCGGTTAAATTTTACTGGCTTCAAATAGTATTGCTGTACAAAACCTTTGTCAAGCGTGGAAGCTTTATTGGCTATAGAAGGGGTCAACAGTACTGTTTGATTATTTTTGAATTCACCTAACTGCCTGTAGCCTTAAAAGCTTCCCTGGCCCGGCATAGCCTTGGCGACGACGGCAGTCTCTATTTATAATCTTGAATTTTAAATATTGAAAATATTGTTCATTGAGAATTGATCATTGAAATTTCTTTCTACTGATCTCTGACTTCTGGCTTCTGACCACTGTTTTATTGCTTTCCCTATCAGCCTTCAGCCTACAGTCTATCAGGCTAGTAATAAATCTTGCATTTATTACAAGAAAGTCTTAAATGTAACCCATTATATCTTTCCGGGTATAATGAAAATCTGTCATAAAGCGCCCATGTGCATCATATAAAATTTACTAATAGTATTTTTTTCGTCATTCCACGGCATGCCTGTCCCGCCGAAGCTTGATCGCCTTCGCGAAGGAGGAACCGTGGAATCCAGTTGTTTTTGATTTACTATTTTTTAGAGGCTGTAAACTATGAATGTCTTATACTGATGCTTTACAAATGATCGTAGAGGATTGGCAGGTGTGCAATGGAGATCTTAAGCCAAAAAAGGAAATAAAAAGGTTTGAGAAGAATACCGGATAAAAATATGCCGGTCTTAAATTATTACCCATGAGTATTCTATTTGGCATTATGTTGTGAGTGCTCCTAACTCTCTGAAAGGATTGATTTTTTAGTGATTAAGGTTAGATGCCCCGAATCATATTAAA
>JAFGFM010000159.1 GCA_016931115.1 Deltaproteobacteria bacterium
AAAGGTAACACCCTATATCAATGATGAAGGCCTTGTGATAATGGACCTGAGCCAGGAGATTTCAGCCATAAGCGGAGAATCTGTCCCTATATCCGAGACAGTGGACGCATCGGTCTTTGCAAAACGCAGCTCAGAGAACAGGGTCATTGCAAGGGACGGTCAAACTGTTGTAATAGGAGGTTTGATGGAGGACCGTGTTACAAAGACTGTAAGAAAGGTCCCGCTCCTTGGGAGTATCCCCATCCTCGGTATGTTGTTTAAGGGTATAGAAGAAAATACTTCAAAGACAGAGTTGCTCATATTTCTTACCCCTACCGTCGCTGCAACAGATAAGGATCTTTATGCAATAACCCAGGAAAAAAAGCGCGAGGGAACAATAATCAAGGAGATTTTTAACGAAGCGGGTATGGAGACAAAAAAAGAAGATAACAGCAATTGATGTCGGGCCTTTTATAATTTGTTTGACATAAAGATATGAGGAGATACATTTCGTTATCAGACAAAGTCAACTTCCTTTATTACACCCAAAAGACGTGAAAGTCTGTTATCGGATATCTCATCAAGTACGTATATAAGCGACCTCAATGCAACAGGGATATATTTTTCAAAGTATTTTTTACCCTTTTTCAATGAAAGAAATGAGTATGCACCAAGAGCCTGAAGTAATCTCATAACGGCTATATATAGAAAATATCTAATAAAGGACTCATAGGCATCAGGGTTAATGTGTTTCAATGATGATGCATAAACATCAATCAAATGATTTCTTTCTGTACCGGACAGATCAACATATGGGTCATAAATAAGGGATGCAAGGTCATAGGCAAGTGGACCCAGCCTTGCCCCCTGCCAGTCAAGGAGGGCAATCCCTTTATCCCTGCACATGATATTGCGTGACTGGAAATCCCTGTAAAGCAGGTAGTTATTATCGGCCTTTTCCGCTACAGTTATAATGTACTCAAAGGACTCATCCAGGGTGGAAAGATCAATATCTGTTTTGGTATAATCTCTTAAAAATGCATCCCTGAAATACCACGCCTCCTTTTCCCTCATTAATGTGGAGTCATAAAAAGGTGTCTGACAGCACCATGTAGTATCAAAATCTTCTCTCCCTTTCAACTGCAGTTTCAGGAGGGTCTCTATAACCTCTTCATATAACGCTATCCTCCTGCTGCCTTTAAGCGCCTCCTCCTGGAGGGTTAGGTCTCCCATGTCTTCAAGTATAAAAAACCCCTTATCCAGGTCATGCCTTATGATCTGCGGGAGAGGCAGCCCCTTTGAAAGCATATGGTTTCCTATATTAAGATATGCGTAGTTCTCTTTTTTAAGAAATTCGTTATTGGGCGGATTCTGCATAAAGATAAAGGTAGTTTTCGATCCTTCAGGTATAATTCTCTTAAAGAGCCTTTTAGAGCCATCACCTGCAAGCGGCGATACCGCATAGTTATCTACCGGGAGACCTGATTCTTTTAGAAAGGCACTTATAAAATCCATTATGGAATTATTTTTCATACCTGTCGTCATTGCCTTGTTAAAATATAAAATGGGCCTGACTTTACCATATCAGGGCAGGTAACCGACTTAAAAATAAAATAGCGGGCAGACACACAGGTCTACCCCTACAATTCCCCAGCATCCTGCGCCATGCACCCTGAGCCTTGAGCTTTGAGCCTTGAGCTTTGAGCCTTGAGCCCTGACCCCTGTGCCCTGCGCCTTGTACCTTTAATAATATACCGGTTTTAAAATCAACATAAATTTGACGCCCCATATCAAAAAAAGATGCCATTTCTTTTGATATATTTCTCCTTTGCTGTTAGCTATTTTCCTCTGCATGATCTTAAAGTTGATATTTTCATTGATTATCAAGTATATACAGGCAATACCTTTCCTTCATAACTTGTATACAAAAGCGGATTTTCAGGGTATGTTTTTTGCAGAATCATATCCGGGCAAACCGTGTTTTAACCTTTTATGAGATTTATCATGGATATCTATGTAGCCAGACAGCCAATTTTTGACCAGGAAAAGAAGATATATGGTTACGAACTTCTCTTCAGGGACAGCATGAAAAACCTGTTCTCAGGTATTGATGGCAATACTGCCACATCAAAGGTGCTTTCAAACAGCTTTCTTAATATAGGCATAGAGAAACTGGTAGGTAAAGGGGTGGCATTTATCAACTTTACCAGAGAGCTCCTTATTGAACAGGTGCCAAAGCTCTTCCCGAGTGAACAGCTTGTTATCGAGGTTCTGGAGGATGTAAAGGCGGAAAAGGATGTGGTTGAATCATGCGTTGAACTTTCAAAACAGGGCTACACTATCGCACTTGATGATTTTTTCTACAATGAAGGCCTTACCCCACTTATTGCAATAGCAAATATTATTAAATTTGATTTCCGGGCCACACCCCCGGATCAGATTTCAGAGATCATAGAAAAAATTAGCAAATATAACCTTATGCTTCTCGCTGAAAAGGTGGAGACAAATGAAGAATTTGATATAGCCCTTAAGATGGGTTTCAAATACTTCCAGGGCTATTTTTTCAGTAAACCAGAGGTTGTTGAGGGTAAGGATATCTCTCCGGCCAAGTTTAACCTGCTCCAGATAATGGCAGAGGTAAACCAGCCTTATTTCGAGTTTTCAAAGGTAGAGGAGACCATAGCAAGGGATGTCTCCATCTCATATAAACTTATGAGATATATCAACTCTGCCTATTATAAGAGAGGGAATGAGATATCATCAATTAAACAGGCCATAGTGCTGCTCGGTGAAAGAGGGATAAGGAGTTTTCTATCCCTTATTGCAATGGCAAAACTGTCAGACAACAAGCCTGATGAACTTATACGCTCCTCCATTATAAGGGCCAAGTTCTGCGAATTGATGGCAAGGCATGTGGAGGCATGCAAAAACACATCAGAGCTTTTTACACTCGGGCTCTTCTCATCCATTGATGCCATCCTTGATGATACAATGGAGAATATCATGGCAAAACTGCCCCTCTCTGAAAATATAAAAAATGCCCTTGTAACGCATACCGGGGAATTATCTTACTGCCTTGAAATGGCAAAAAGCTATGAGAGGGGTGACTGGGTCAGGTTCAATGAAATTGCAAAGGATCACAAGGTTAATCAGGAAAAACTCCCCCAGAGTTTTCTTGAGGCAATAACCTGGGCAGACGCAATAACCGAAATTTGATTTTTCCATTCGACAGGGCTCTCTTCATCGCGGTAGAGACAGGTTTTAAACCTGTCTCTACAACGGTGAACATCACTCAATGTTATATGTAAGTAAACAGCAGAGGGCATAAATGCTGTTTTAAACCAGCCCTAATCAAAGGCCATGTCGGTCTTCCACACCTCCCATACCTTGCCTACAAGATCAGGGCCTGGTTTAAGGGATGCCTTGCCAGGTTTCCATCCTGAAGGTAATGCCTCAGTGCCCTTTTTTTCTCTTACATACTGAAATG
The DNA here is from genome assembly GCA_016931115.1 of Deltaproteobacteria bacterium. Taxonomy (GTDB): domain Bacteria; phylum Desulfobacterota; class DSM-4660; order Desulfatiglandales; family HGW-15; genus JAAZBV01. The sequence goes on from JAFGFM010000159.1 coordinate 3,467, forward strand.
CCTGTATCTGCCGCAGGTTTTCCATTACATTTCTGCCAACAGGAGGGGCAAGCACCTCAAATGCCTGGATAACGCCATCCGGGTCTATGATAAACCTGCCCCTGGTATTAACGCCTTCCCCCTCATCATAAATGCCATATATTGCGCCTACCTTACCTCCCGCATCTGAAAGCATCTGAAAGGGTATCCCACCCGGCACCATCTTTGAGAGTTCATTGTCATTCCACATCTTATGGACATATATGCTGTCAACGCTCATGGAAAGCACTTCAACACCCAGTTTCTTGAATTCGGGATATTTTGCAGCAACTGCTGCAATCTCAGTAGCTCAGACGAATGTGAAGTCCCCCGGATAAAAACAGAGGACAACCCATTTGCCTAAGAATTCCGATAATTGAACACTGGTGAATTTACCCTTGCTGTATGCAGGGGCAATGAAATCCGGGGCCTTCTTTCCTACCTGTATCATGGCTTTTACCTCCCTGACTGTGTTTTGGTTGTCATTTTTAGTTTCGGTTTTTGCATCTGTTTTTCCAACAGGGCCGCCGGTCGGCCTTGCACAACCTGCCTTTATCTCTTTTCCCATAGATATGCCTCCTTCCTGTTATAAGGTTAATAATTGTATCTTACAGCAATGAAAACATTTGTGTTTTCATGAAACTGCCCAAAAAATGTATGAGGGCATTCACCCGAAAAGATATTTGCACCCACCTCACCTTTCCAATCATCTGTAAATTTATAGCTGATATTGGGCCTTATATATAAATCCTGGTCAGATGGCGAATAATAGGTGAACAGGGAGCATGTAAGGTTCTGATTAAGTAATAGCTTTGTGATCCTTAATGTGAAAAGATGGCGGTCTTCATCAGCAGCAGGAGAGCCGGGAGAAAGAATGTCCAGATATTCGTCATGATCCATCATGTGTTCAAGATAATACTGTAATCCTGCTGTGAGATCTGATGCAACCATTGGGAGATCCTGCTCATAACCTACAAGAAAACGTATCTGGCTGTTATTTATAAAGGGATTATCCCCATTGCTGTCATCCCGTGAATCATAATAGCCTGCCTCGATGTTTCCTATACCTCTTCCTGCCTGCCCTCTTATGCTTGCACCATATACATTAAGTTCAGGGAATATATACCTGAATGTGAATGGGTCAATGCCACCCGGGCTTTTCCAGTATCCATGATATCCGTAGAATGCGATCTCATTTCCATTTATATTTTTTGAAAACCTTACCGCAAGTTCATAGTCATTGAGCCAGTTATTGGGTCTCTCTGCATTAATTATGCTGTCTCTTCCTGCTGTGCGATAGCCGTTCCAGTATGAGAGCCTTTCACCTGTTATAAACCTGTCAGGATCAAACTTCGGCATAAATACAATATCCATATTTATTTTTTCTGTATATATGCTGGCCTTGACAGCATCAGACGGGGCCTTCAGGTACTCTGTATCCCTGCCCAGAAGAAATGACTGCCAGTCCTTGGGGAAGAGGTCATTGATAAAGACAAGGTCACCGGTTCCCCATGTGAGTATCTGGCGGCCTGCCTTTATGTCCATATTATCAAGCGCGGAAAAGGATAAAGACAATTCTCTAAGATCAATAAAACCCTTACCCTTTTCAAGGTGAACCGAGCGCTCTTCAGCTACAGCATCATAGTAAATATCATTGCTATTCCTGATTAGAAACCTGCCAAGCTGCTTTTCTGCCTTAAACTGAAGCCTTAACTCACCAAGGGATGTATCCTTTTCATATGGGTCATTGTTGAGCCTCATGCCGCCACGCGCCTCAATAAACCCTGTAACTGAAGCGAGAAAAGATTTCGTTTCGGGTGCCTGTTTTGGAGCAGTGGTTACATTATCCCTCGCCCCTAACCCCTGTGGAAGGGACGGCATTGGATCATCCGCTGATTCCTGTGTTACCGCTGGCCCAAGCCCTGCGGGTAGACCGGGCTGATCGCTATTATCCGACTGTTGAGATGCCCCTCCCAGTCCCATTGGGAGGGCAGGTGTGTCGTCTGCATATAGATGCTGAAGCGACAGCATTAATATTAATATTGAAAGAAGAAAAGGCAATATAAGTTTCATTTTCCCACAGGCGTAAATTTTAATCATTTCAAATATTCCCTTGGTGGTCTTTTCAGGTATCTCTCTGTAAATATATCCTCGGTGATACCGGTGTTGTATTTGACATCCGAATATTCAAGGATCGTATATCCACCGGATTTAAGGTCTGTCATCTTTGCCTTCGTAACGGTCGGGAAACCCTGAATGTTCTCAACAGATACCGCTTCATAGGTGCGATATTTCTTGTTTTCTTTGTCATAGTAATCGGTTTTTACGACTGTAAAACTCTGCTTGTGAATCCACATCTCAAAATATGAAAACTCCACAAGGTCAGGGTTCTTCGGCGTATTTTTCAAGACATAGTAATCATTGGTTGTCTTTGTGAGTTCATGCGTATCATCATTGATATTCCTGCCTGATACATCCTCATAATAAAAATTTGAACCCACAAAGCTTGTCCTCTTGTCTGTTGAGGATATCCTTTTAACAAGGTCAAGGGCAGGAAGATACATCCACCGGTCATCATCCTTATCAAGATTTTTCCAGACCAGGAATACTGTCTTGTTAACGTCAGCCGGCCTGTCAAAATATGCAAAAATCTTCTGTCCGCCGCAATAGTCATCGCCTCCTGTGCCCTGCGTATCAGGCTGATCCCATCTTAAAATGGTCAACCTTCTTTCGCGGGTTCTTCCCTGGCTGTCATATATGGTCATGTTTACCCTGGCCTTTCCATCTGTGCCCTGGTAATAGGCAACCCTGTTTGCATTATCCACAATCTTGTTTACATCTGTAAGATCAGCCCCTGCCGCGCATAGCATGGTGCTGAAAGCAAGAAATAATATCGTAGAAAAGAGTATCATGATTAGTTGAAGTTTTGATCTGTTATCAGCCATTTTTAATATCCTCCTGTGTATTAATCATTTTACATTTCTCACGCCTTGATAATAGACCGCATCCTAAGGACATGACAGGTATGGTTACAACCCCTATCCATGTTAATAAAGACCATGTCACCGGCATAAAGGAATAAAGGGTGAGCGCTATAAGTGCAACAAGGGTAATTGATGATACAAGACATGCTGCAAAGTTACAGCACTGGCCGGAAACCTCCTTTGATTTAAAAAGCCACTTTTCCAGCACCTTCATAAGCGCAGGCAGAAGAATAAGGGTGCTTGCGCCTGATACAAGAAGTATTGAGGCGAGCAATACCCCGACTGTCTTATAGGGTGTAAGGGGTGCAAGGAGCAGGGGTAAAAACCCAACAGCTATTACAATGATGTTTTTTGTAATGGCCCTTGCCGGCTCTGAAAATATGGCTGGCAGGGTCTTTTCCCACGAATTAAATGAAGGGTACATCTGCCTGCTTCTTGCCAGAAAATGTATGGCAAAATCAACTGCCATCCCCAGCGTCATGGAACTAAGTACCGCAACAGGCATGTCATAGTCCTTACCTATAATTCCTATGGCACCGTATATAGCAGCTATTGTTATGGTAAGGGGAATCATGGAAAGTATGCCCCAGAGCGCTGACCTGAAGAGCACTGTCATCATGAGAAATACAACCAGGAAGCTCCCGGCAAAGGCCTCAAGCATCCCTTTTACCATCTTCTGCTGCCACACCACATTTATATATGTGAGACCGAACCACTCTATTTTTATAGGAACAGGAGGCGGGGTTTTTTCAAGGTAACTGTTTAAACTGTCAACCACTGCGGTCATGTCTTTATTGTCACCGCTCTTAAGCTGTATCCATATGCTGCTTTTTCTAAAGTCAGGTGTGACAAAGTGCCACAGATCGCCTGGCCTGTGGCTTGACTGATAACTTATCATGCACTGGGCCACCGCGTTTGAACTGTCAGGTATGCGATAGTATTCTTCATTCCCTTCAAAGAGCTCTCTATGCACTGTCTTAACAATATCGGAAATTGAATTTGACTTGCCCACAACATTGGTTTCAAGGAGCGCCTTCTGGATAGTTGAGATGTAATCCAGCACCTTCGGGTCTTTAAAAATCTCATCTCTCTGCTTTTCTTCCTCAATAAAGAGGGCTGCTTCTTCCCATGTATATGCCTCTTCACCGCTCGTGGCATTGAGCTTTTCATCAATAAATGCGGATATTTTTTCATATACCTTTTCTGTGCTCTCCCCGCCGCGTGCAGCCCCTGCCGCTTTTTTAGCGACCTGCCCAAAAACATTGGAGGCCTCAGGGTAACCAAGCTCTTCAACCCTTTTTGCAACTCTGGCATTAAAATCATTAATGAACTTTCCCGCATCATACTTTTCATCTTCAGCAGTAAAGGCAAGGTATGCCATGTATGTTCCGGCAAAGTGTTTGTTCAGTACCCTGTCAGCAACCCTTATGGGGTGTGACTGATTAAACCACTTTACCGGGTTGTCATTGATTATTATGCGGCTCATGCCATATATGGAAAAGAGGATCAGGATAAAGGAAAATGCAAGTATGGGTTTTGCCCATCTGTGTGTTAATATGCTGATCCCGGAAAGCCACCTGCCGGTAAGTGTGGTTGCCTCCTCCTGGCCAGGCTTATGGACTGCCCCGAATTTCTCAAGTGTCTCAGGTTTAAGGAACATCACATAGGCAGGTATGAACAAAATGGTCAACACCCAGGCCACCATTATGCCTAATGCCACATAAATTCCGAATATCTGGACAGGGGGTATAGGTGTAAGGGCAAGGGATGCAAACCCCGCAGCAGATGTGAGGGAGGTATAGAGCATGGGGGTGAATAACTCTTCCATCACCCGTATCATGGTTTTACTCCGGCTCTTTGTCTGCTGATAGAGTTCAAAGAACTCACTTATAATATGGATGGAATCCAGGACAGCAATTGGCATAATGAATATGGGGATCATACTGCTCATTATATGCACAGGAAACCCTGATATGATGAGCGCACCCATGGTAATAATTACGGACACCATTGCAACAATCATAGGCGATATTATAAGGACAAGCTTTCTGAAAAAGATGAGCATGAGTATGAAGATAACAATCATGGCGGCAGGCGCTGATACTGCCATCTGTATGAACATCTCCACACCGAAGGTGTCTTCTGCTACCGGAAGGCCGGTTATATGGTATTCATCATCACCCT
>JAFGFM010000160.1 GCA_016931115.1 Deltaproteobacteria bacterium
CTATTTGACCCAAGCGGTTACACTATTTAGTTTTCAAAGAACAATCTGCCTGAACCTCTGCTCAGACGTTGTTTTGGTCATTCCTCCAAAAGAAGAAAACGAACTTTACCTTTTTTGTTTTTTATTGTCAAGCAATTTATTTTATTTTTTTTAAGAATTTTTTTATTAATTCTTTTTAAAAAAATTGCTTACGCTATCAACAATATATTCCTGTTCTACTTTCTTAAGCTCAGGATAAACAGGAATTGCTAATGATGTTTTTGATGCTTTTACAGATACCGGAAAATCATCTGATTTATAACCAAGGTATGAAAAACATTTCTGTTCATGTAGCGATACAGGATAATAAACCTCGCAGCCTATTTCATTTTTTTGAAGATAATCTTTTAAGGAATCTCTTCTTTCACCTGCATTAATAACATATTGATGATATATGTGCCGCTCTTCCTTTTGAAAAGGCAGCCTGATATCGTTTACGTTTTTTTCTTCAAAGAGCGTTTTGTAACTGGACGCGTTATATATTCTTCCATCGGTCCATTTGTCAAGATATTTTAATTTTATTTTTAATATTACCGCCTGCAGGGCATCAAGCCGGAAATTACCACCTATAAAATCATGATAGTATCTCTTGACATCACCATGATTACGATAAATCCTGAGCATTTTATTAAGGGCTTCATCATTACAGGTAATTAAACCTCCTTCACCAAAAGCCCCAAGGTTCTTTGTCGGATAAAAGCTAAAACAGCCATAGTCACCCATTGTGCCGGCCCTTTTTACGCTTCCATCACTGAACCTGTATTCAGCCCCTATGGCCTGGGCTGCATCTTCAATAACAACGAGGCCATATTCCTTCGCAATCGATAGAATAGGCTCCATGTCTGCACACTGCCCGTAAAGATGGACAGGGATTATTGCCTTGAGATGCGACCTCTCTTCATCCGGGCAACCTGAAATATACGCCCTTATCTTATTCGGATCTATATTGTAGGTATCTTCATCAATATCTACAAAAACCGGCTTTGCGCCAACTCTGGCTATAGCGCCGGCAGTAGCAAAAAAGGTATACGGTGTAGTGATAACAGAATCACCCTGACCTATACCGGCCACCATCAGTGATAATATTAGGGCGTCACTCCCTGAGGAGACGCCCACCGCGTATCTGCAGCCACAGTAATCAGCAATTTTCCTTTCGAATTCTTCGACATTAGGACCGCCGATAAAGTACTGGGTTTCAAACACCTCTAAGGCAGCGGATACTACCTCATCTCTGATAGAGTTATACTGCTTCTGTAAATCCAGCAAGGGAACTTTCAAATCAAATTACCTCGAATAATTTTCCCGAAAGAACGAATGTACTAATCAGATGCATTCAGGAGCCGGAATATCTAACAGAGCGACATAAATTAGTCAACAGAAATATTCTTAATAGAAGATAGAAAAGAGAAAATAGAATATAGAAAGAAGAGAAATCAGAGGCCGGAAGTCAGAAGCCAGCGAAGCTTTTACCGGTATGCCTGGTCTCAGGTTTTTGATGTGCTGTCCTCCGACATCTGATTTCTGATCTCTAGCTTTTCTATTTCCTATTTCATGTTTTCTCTATACTCAGTTAACAAGCTCAGAGACAGGGACTACCTCGAAATCCCTCATCAATTGTTCTGTATATCTTTTTAATATATCTAAAGTTTCACGGTGCGGGTGCCCTATACCTATTGCCTCTCCCCTGTTTCTGGCTATGCCTATAAGGCGTTCCATCTGATAGTTAAGTGTTTTTTCATTAAGATCATTATCGATAAAAAGACTTTTCTCAGCAGCAGGTATACCCAATGCCTTTGCAACCTTGTAGGCCACTGTAAGGTTTGTTGTGCGGCTGTCTATGTAGTAAAGATTATGTTTCTTTATCTCATCAAGCACATATTTCATTTTGATATAATCTTCAGAAAAAAGAGACCCCATATGGTGATTAACCCCCTTTATGCCTGGGAGTTTTTTTATATCTTCTCTTACCATTTTCTGAATGGTCTCCCTGTCCATATTAAGCATAAGGGCGTCCTGCCCTGGATTAACAGCGGGATACCCTTTAGGCTCCATAGGAAGATGGAGAAGCATCTCTTTTTTTCTCTTTACAATGTTTTGTGCAATCTCTTTTGAAAAGGGTGCACCAGGCAATACAGAAAGGCATACAGGTATTTTAAGCCCCATAAAGGCCTCTGCAATGGGGATTTCATAACCTATATCATCTATGATAAAGGCGACCCTTGGCAGCCTGGCGCTCTTTGTTATCGCTTTAACAGGCCTTAGGTAGAGCTTCAGCCTGTGTGTTGAATGTTTGAAAATGGTTATGCTAAAAACAGCCAGGTCAGCAGAGGTTTTTTCTGTCTTCAGAATGACATCAGGACCCAGTATAAATGTTTTTTTTGTAATTACTGTTTCAAGCCTGTTAATAAAATCCGGGTTATCTATAGCCACTGAGAGTTCGGTAAAGTCCCAGTCAAGACCTTCTTCATGCCTGGGGATAATCTTTGAAAATGTAATTGCCTCTTTTTTTATGCCAAGGCTGAATAATGATTCATATATAACCTGATCGACCTTATCAATCCTCTTCTTTAACTGGCTTGATGTAACATACTCTTCTTCAAAAATGGGGGGTGGGGAGATTACCCTGTGAGCATACTTAAAAATAAAGAGGTCTGCTGCAATAACAAGAACCAGTAAAACCAGCACTATCTTTATTTTGTTAACAGCAGACCTTTTTTTCCTCTTTTTTTTCATATTATGGGGGCAAATGGCTAGTTTTTACCGGAAGGCCCTCCTGACTCTATTTGTTGTATCACGCTCCAGGATTTTAACACCTGAATAGCCATCCTTATCTGGTTATCCTTGTCAAGGCGTTCAAGATAAAGGGTATCATTATCCTTTTCTTCTTCAGTATCCGCCGTGTCTTTCTCTTTTACGCCTTCACTCTTTTCCTCTTCTTTACCTTTTACTGGTGTTTTTTCTATCTTCTTTTTCAGGCTGTCAGGGGCAGCTTTCTCTTTTATATCAGGGGGGACCTCCTCTGTTTCAGCATTTTCATTCTCCATATGATTATCAAGGTCTGCTTCTCTCATGAGAAGAGAAACTTCATCTTCATCTTTTTCCTCAATCGGGGCATACTCAAGCTCGATATCAGGCTCTATCCCGCTTACCTGGATTGATCTGCCACTCGGGGTGTAGTATCGTGCAGTGGTAAGACGCAGGCCTGAGCCGTCTGACAGGGGGACAATGGTCTGAACAGACCCCTTTCCGAATGTCTTTGTGCCCAGGATTAAGGCCCTTTTGTTATCCTGAAGCGCCCCTGCCACAATCTCTGATGCACTGGCGCTCCCTTCGCTGACCACAACAACGATAGGCCATGTCCTGTCTGATGGGCTTTTAGTGGCAGACTCAATAATATCCTGTTCGCTGATCCTGCCCTTGGTGCTTACAATGCCCCCTGATTCAAGAAAGACATCAGAAACCCCTATGGCCTGTGTAAGCAACCCGCCCGGATTATCCCTGAGGTCAAGGATAAGCCCCTTTACCGGCTTTTCTTTTTCCAGCTTATCAAGAGCAGCAATAAGCTCTTCTGTGGTATTGCCCTGGAAATTGGTTATGCGCAGATATCCTATTTCATGATCAAGCCTGTAACTCCTTATGCTCTGAAGGGGGATAACATCCCTTGTCAGATTAAAGACAAGCGGTTTATCAACGCCTTTACGGCTGATGGTTATTTTGACCGTACTCCCTTTAGGCCCTCTTATCAGCTTTACCGCCTCTGTGGAGCTCATATCAATTGTGGTTTTATCATCAATCTTTAATATCCTGTCTCCTGACTTTATACCGGCCTTGTAAGCCGGGGTATCTTCAATGGGTGATATTACAGTCAGGACATCATCCTTTAATGTGATCTGCATACCTACGCCTGTAAAGCTACCCTGAGTTTCAACCCTTAGATCATCATGCTCTTCCTTTGTCATGTATGTTGAATGGGGGTCAAGGCTCTGCATCATGCCCTTTATGGCACCCTCTATAAGCTTTTTTGTCTCCCGGGGTTCAACATAATTTTCTTCCACCTGCCTCAAGACCTCGGTGAAAATCTCGATATTTCTATAAACATCGTCTGGATCTGTATCGGATTTGACTTCACCGCTCTCGCCATGGGATAAAATCACAGCCGTAAGGATGAGAAAAATAGTGAGTATGCCTGTAAACAGCCTTTTCTTGAGAAACCGCATAATTAACTCCTGTCAGGATCAGATTTAAAAAAAATATTCTACCCCACAAAATTTGAAAAGGTCAATTAACTTTTAACCACTTTAGAGGATTCAGGTTCTCATCCCCCTTTCTGATCTCAAAGTATAATGCCGGCCCGGTTGAAAGCCCTGCCTCGCCCACATACCCTATTACATCGCCAACCGAAACCGTGTCACCCTTGTTTTTATTAAGTTCATGAAGATATGCTGAAATGGTGAAATACCTCTCCCCATGGTTGATTACTATAACCTGACCATACCCCTTTAGGACCCCCGAATAGTCAACCCTGCCCGAAAAAACCGCCATTACCTGTGTGCCTGAAGGGGCATCAATGTAAATGCCTTTATTATTTTCAATCGCCCTTTCCCCTGTTTTTTTTACATTCTTCAGTATCTTCCCCTTGAGCGGAAGAGGCAGCTTCCCCTTTGCTTTTCCAAAATTCGATGGCAGCTTGATTTTCTGTCTCTTTGAGATGCTCTCAAGGTTTGCAATTGTCTCTTTCATGCTGTCAGCCGCCGATTGGAGCTCATTTACAGCAACCCCATAAAATTCCTTTTCATTGTGTATCCTGGCAAGAAGAAGCACCTCCTTTTCAAGTGCCTGCTTCAATTCATTCAGGCCTTGATTTTCCGCCTCTTCAAGACGCAAAACAGCATCAATCTGCCCCTTGATATCAGCCATCTGGCGGCTGTATTCGGTTTTACGAAGGCCAAGGGTATTCATAACCTCCCGGTCTTCGTGCATTATCACCCTGAGGTACTTCATATTATGATTTAAAACATTGAGATCATCAGTGGATAGTAAAACCCTAAGATAGCCCCGTTTGGCATTCTTATAAAAGGCAACCATCCTTCGCGCCAGCAGCTCTTCAGTAATATCCAGTTCTGATTGAATTTCATTCAGGGTTTTCTGCTGCCTGCTGAGTTCAGTTTTTTTAAGGTTTATTTCAGATTCCAGTTCATCAAGACTTTTCTTTTTCTCACTGATCTCTGTTTCAATATGGGTAAGCTGTTCAAGTAAATCCTTTTCCTTCACATCGTATTTAAGATATTTTTCCCTTTCCAGTTTAAGGTCATTTTCTATCTGCTCTATCTGTTTTTTTTTGATTTCAGCCTCGGTAGGCTTGCCGGCAACAGGAAATGGCAGCAAAAGTATAATGGAAATCAGGGCAATTGATATATTTTTTTTACATAATAAAGACATCTGTATTTCCAAAAAATGGTAAATAGCCTGACATTTGCACATGCAGCATGTTCATACCCTGAAAAATCTGCCTATAGCTACCAGACCGCCAGTAAGCCCGAGAATCAAGCTGAGGCCAATAACAGCCATTGAGTATGTAAGGGGTAAAAATTGAAAATCAATCAGGGGAAGTCCGAATACCTGAATGGTCTTTATTGAAAATACCGAGTATATTCCCAGAAGTATCCCATATGAAAAAATGCCCCCGAGTAACCCCTGTATAGTGCCTTCAATCAGGTACGGGACCCTGACAAACCAGTCAGTAGCACCCACAAGCTTATATATCTCGATCTCATCACGCCGTGAGTATATGGTTAATTTTATGGTATTGGTCGTTATGAAAAGAACCGCAGTGCACAGAAACCCACCTGTTATGAGGCCTATTACCCTAAGCATGTCCATTACCCCCTGAAAACGCTCCACCCACTGTTTGCTGTACTGCACCTCATCCACACCATTTATCTGTTCAAGGTCTGTTTTTATTTTTTCAGGATCTGCCCTGTAATCCACAGTTTCATGGAAGATTATCTCATATGACCCTGGCAAGGGATTTGCCTTCAGCCCTTCCAGGAGCCCGGCCTGATCACCAAGATGACTTTTCAGACTGGCCATTGCCTGCTCTTTTGTGATGAACTCTTTTATTTCTGCCCCTTTCAATCCTTTTATTGCAGACTCTATTTTTGCCTTTGCAGCATCATCCAGATCGTTTTCAATATAGACAGACATTGAAAGGGCCTCACCCCAGTCGCCCAGCCAGTTTTTGATATTCACTGATAAGAGCAGAAAAAAACCGAGGAGAAGCATGGAGATGGTTATTGTCCCTATGCTGATCATATGAACAAGCCTATTGTACAGTATATTGGAAAGGGCTGTTTTAAAAAAATATATGCTTCTTCTTAAAATCATCTAATTGATCTCTTTAATTATCTGTCCGCTTTTAAGTATGATTATCCTCTGCTCTGTGTTTTCCAGCAGCTCCCTTGAGTGAGTTGCTATAACAACAGTGGTGCCGTTCATATTAATAGTCCTGAAAAGGAGCATAATATCCTTTGTAATATCAGGGTCAAGGTTGCCGGTTGGTTCATCAGCCACAAGGATCAGGGGATTATTGATAATAGCCCGTGCTATTGCTACCCTCTGCTGCTCACCGCCTGACAGTTGAAGGGGGAATGCCTTTTCTTTCTTTTCAAGCCCGACCGCCTTGAGTGCCTGATGCACCTTTTTCCTGATTACTGCTGGCCGCTCTTCAGTTACCTCAAGGGCAAGGGCCACATTCTGATATACAGTCTTGCTGTTCAGGAGCTTGAAGTCCTGAAATACAAAGCCTATCTTTCTTCGTAACAGATCAAGATTCTTTCTTTTTATCCGTATAAGATTGATATTATTGATAAGTATCTGCCCGGATGTCGGGGTATCAGCGCCGAATATGAGCCTCAGCAGAGTGGTCTTACCCGCACCACTGGGGCCTGTCACAAAGACAAATTCGCCCCTGTGAATATGAAGGCTTATATCATCTATAGCCTTGCTGACACCATAACTTTTTGTAACTCTGAAAATTTGTATCATATGGTAACTTTAGTAAAGTTATTAAAATGAATAACCTTCACATCATTAATTAGTTCAATATTTAATCTGACACAAGGCTAATGGCGCAGGGCACAAGGTAAAAAGCTTTTAGTTTTTCCTTGCGCCTTGAACCTTGTGCCCTGTGCCGGGCTATCCGTTCTCTGTAATTCATATAAGCTACATTAATTCAAATAGCTGGCAAATTCATTGAATCAACTAATACTCTCCGATAGCCCGAAGCAAGGCCGCCTTTGCAAGATGATGATCATACAGGGCGCTGTAATAATTACTCCTTGCCTGTGTTAAAAGGGTCTGGGCATCAAGGACTTCGGTTGATGTTGTGACCTGTGCCTTGTATCTCTCGTTACTTACCCTCAGGTTTTCCTCACCCTGTTCAACAGCCTTTTTTGCCGCAGGTATCCTTTTTTCTGTCTCCTCAAGGTTCAGGACTGCATTTTTAATCTCAAGCTTTATTCCGTCTTCAATTGACCTTTTTGTGTTAATAAGCTGCTCTTTATTCAGCTCTTTCTGACGTATTGAGTAGTGATCACTGCCCCAGCTCCAGAGATTCCATGACAGATTGGCCATTGCCTGCCAGCCGCTCGAATCCAGCAGTGCAGATGACCCGCTCACAGATGGGGTATCCCCTGATTTTGTATAATTATAGGTGAGTGAAACCTCAGGGTAATATTTGCTTTTAGCAATCCTTATCTGCTGGTCTACCTGCTGATCATTTATATCAACAGCACTAATCTCTGGCCGTTTTTTAATGGCCTGATCATAGAACCTGTCAAAATCAATTGGCTCAACAGCATAGTCCTGTTTATCCACCACCTCAACAGGGGCATTGATTGGCCTTGAAAGAACAATATTAAAAGAGGCCCTTGCCAGTTTTGCACCGTTCTGTGCCTTTATCAGGTTTTGTTCAGAATTGGCCAGCTCTACCTCTGCCTTGAGTAGATCATTTACCGGGATCATCCCCACTTTATAAAAATTCTGTGCCACATTAAGATGTTCCTGAAGTGACTCCACTGCGCTTTGAGCCACCAGAACCGCCTTATCAGCCTTCAGGATATTGAAGTATGCATCTTTGGCCTTAAGGGCTATATCCAGCTTTTCTATATCTAGCTCCATATTGCTCAGGTCTATCCCAAGCTTTGCCAGCTCGTATGCGCTTGTAAGCGCAAACCCTGTGAAAAGGGGCTGGGTTATTGTCCCCTGCCACTGATAATTGTTTTCTGTACCAATTGGAACTGTCACACCAGGACCAACCTCAAATTCATTGACCTCCCCTTCCCGCCTGTAACTGTATGTGGTGCTGAACCTGGGCAAAAGGTCTGCCCTTGCCTTTTTCTTGCCATACTGAGCCTCCTCTATTGCCTGCTCCTTTGTTTTTACCCCCCAGTTTTTTTCAATGGCCTGTTTCACGCTTTTCTCTAATGTAAACAGCTCTGTATCTGCATCCTCAGCATAAACCGCAGCAGCAGTAAAACCATATGTAAATGCTATAAATATTGGAATCAATAATAATTTCTTTATATTTCCTGACATCGCCTGCCCCCGTATACTCTTTATCTGTAATATATTTATATCCAGAGTTTCTTTTATAATTAATCATATGAATGGAATAATTGTAATTCCATAAAACAGCATATTAAATATGTCAATGCCATTCATACCTTTCCAGAGTGAATGGTGAATAATTCAGGTAATTGGATCCTGCAGTTTACTTGACTTAAAAAGACAGAGAATTTACATTGAAGCAGTTTTAAACAATATTAGTCATTAGAGAGGTTTTATATGGATAAAAGAATAATAAAACAGCTTATCCTGGTTGCAATCCTCCTTTTCATCTTTATATGGGTAAAGAGAGGTGACCTCATAACATATGCAGGTATAAGGCCTGCGGCTGAAACCCTTGATTTTAACGGGCAGTCTAAGGTATCTGAAAACCGTCCGATCATCATATCAAATGATGAAGAGATAAATATAAGGGTATTTGAAGAGAGCCATCCGGCTGTTGTGAATATCTCCACTGTTACCCTGAGCGTAAATTTCTGGCGGCAGATCACACCAAGGGAAGGCCAGGGTTCAGGATTTATAATAGACCGCAGGGGTTATATACTAACAAACAACCATGTCATTGAAAAGGCCCAGGAAATCAGGGTAACCCTTGCAAATGGAGAAAAACTACCGGCAGAATTGATCGGGCGTGACCCCTATTCCGATATTGCGGTTATAAAAATCGCACCAGACAAGATAGATGTGGCGGTGCCTCTTGGGGATTCAGATAAAATAAAGGTAGGACAGAAGGCAATCGCCATAGGTAACCCATTTGGCCTTTCCCATACACTTACAACAGGGATCATAAGCGCCCTTGGCCGATCAATAGAAACAGCGGATGGGATCGAGATAGATGAGATCATACAGACAGATGCGGCTATCAACCCGGGTAACTCAGGAGGGCCGCTTTTAGATTCCAGCGGCGAGGTTATAGGCATCAATACCGCCATATTCAGCATGTCAGGTGGTAATCAGGGGATAGGTTTTGCAATACCCATAAACAGGGCCAAGGAGATAGCAAGCAATATAATTACAACAGGCCGGGTTCCCCGTCCATGGCTAGGTATTGAAAGTGTTGCTATTGATGACCAACTCGCCTATGCCCTTGGTTTTCCGGCAGATTACGGCCTGCTCATACAAATGGTATTTCCGAATAGCCCTGCTGACAAGGCCGGATTTCAGGGTGGGGACAGATATGCGATAATCGGTGGCATGCAGATAGTAATAGGTGGAGATCTTATTGTCTCCATAGATAATGAAAAGATCACTGATAACAGGAAACTGGTAAGCATCCTTAACAGGAAAAAGATAGGGCAGAAAATAACAGTAGAATTCTACAGGGGAAAGCGCCTTATGAAACAGGAGATATTGCTTGCTGAAAGGGACAGGAAATCCATTTAATCGCACCAACAGATGAGGGAACATGTTAAAGATAGATTTTGATTTAAGGCAGCTTGAAATCTTTTGCAGGGTTGTGGAGCTTAAAAGCTTTTCAAGGGCTGCGGATGCCGTATTTCTTGCACAGGCATCTGTGAGCGAGAGGATTGCAAATCTGGAGAAATCAATAGGCACCACACTTCTCGACCGCATGGGTAGACAGATAGTGCCTACAAAGGCGGGAGAACTCCTTTACAGACATGCACTCCGAATCCTGGACATGAAAAAAACAGCAAGGCAGGAGATAGAAAGGTTTCTTGGCCTGAAACAGGGCGAGATACTCCTTGGCGGGAGCACCATACCAGGGGAATATATACTCCCGCAGATGATAAGCAGGTTTTATGAAAAATATCCATTTATATCTGTAATACTGACCGTTGCAGGAACCAGGGAGATCGAAGAGATGGTGGCCAATGGTGACCTCGAGCTGGGGGTTGTTGGGGCAGAGGATTTTAATAAGGAGATACAGGGCCAGAAAATCCTGAACGATGAGCTTGTGCTTGTGATAAATAAAAACCACAGATGGGCAGCAAAAAAAAACATAACTGCCGATGAGCTGTGCCAGGAACCATTTATCTTGCGTGAGAATGGCTCAGGCACATTAAAGGTTATGGAGCAATACCTTAAGACCTGCTTACATAAAGGTGTTGAGGATCTTAATGTTGTTGCGAGGCTCGGGACATCTACGGCCATAAAAGAGGTGATCAAGGTGAACTTTGGTGTCTCCATATTATCTTCACGGGCAATAGAGACAGAGGTTACGGCAGGAATATTGAAGACTTTAAAAATTAAGGGTATGCCTACCATGTCCAGGCCATTCTACCTTATAAGGGATAAAAGAAGGGTGGCTTCCCCCCTGTGTCAGGCAATGATAGATTTTCTTGCAAAGGAATGATTTTAAAGTTTATTAAGACCAATTAATGCCAGCAGAAAATATACTTAAAAAGGCGATAGCCGGGCATGTTGAAATCCTCCCTGATCAGGCAGGAGGTGACCGGCATGTTATAAGGGAAGAAAAGGCGCATGATATTGCCCAAAGGCATAATATCAGCCTTTATGATGTCTATCTTGCCGCACTTGAGATGGAAATCCTGCCATACCGGTATATAAGAAACCTGGAATCTATCACTTTAGAAGACCAACTTACCCTTGCCCGTTCAAGGGTGTGCATAATTGGCGCTGGCGGGCTTGGCGGTCAAATAATCCTGCTCTTAACCAGGCTCGGGGTGGGAAACCTTGTAATTGTGGATTGTGACCTGTTTGATGAAACAAACCTGAACCGGCAGATGTTAAGCAGCATGGATGCCCTTGGGAGGCCAAAGGCCATTGTTGCAGAGGAAGAGGTTGCGAAGATAAACCCAGCGATAAATGTTACCGCATATAATCTGCGGCTCACTAAAAATAATGCAGAGGAGATATTTCAAGGCTCACAGGTTATTATTGATGCCCTTGATAATATCCCTGACAGGTTTATACTTGAGACTACCGCTAAAAAAATGGGAACACCCCTTGTTCACGGTGCGGTCGCAGGTTTTATTGGCCAGGTCATGACAGTCTTCCCGGATGATGCGGGCATGGAAAATATCTATGATAAAAATAGGGGGCCGATACCTCCAGAAAAAAACCCTGCATTAAAGCTCGGGGCACCCGCTGTAACACCCGCCATAATAGCCTCTTTTCAGGTTATGGAGACGGTTAAGATATTGCTTCATAGAAAAGAGCAGCTAAGAAATACCATGCTTTACCTTGATGCCTCAAAATCCGAAGCCAGAAAGCTTATCTTAAAAAAGGAATAAGAGTATTTACCACGGAGGACACGGAGAGCACGGGGTAAAAACTTAATAAATTAACCTCAGTGACCTCCGTGTACTCCGTGGTAAGAGATATTTTTGTTTTTCTCATGCCCTGGAGTATTATCTCTATCGGTATTCCCTATCACAATACCATTTTCGATCGGCTTTTCCAGCTTGACTTAAAACCTGTTCTCAAAGAGATTATCCCAAAATAAAATTTTATAGGCGGATAGATATTATGAAAGAGATAGATTGCAGAGGGCTTGCGTGCCCTGCCCCGGTGCTTAAAACAAAAGAGGCCATTGAAAAGGCGGGTTTAACCGAAATTACAATTATTGTAGATAATGAAGCGGCAAAACAGAATGTATCGAGATTTCTTAAAACAAAAAGTTTTGAACCCTCTATACGCGAAGAGGGGGGTGCATTTTATATCTCCGGCTCCCTGGAGAAAGAAGCAGCCAGTCATCAGGATGTTGCCCCCAAAAAAGAGGCTGGAAAGCATAAGATATTTTTGATGGTTACCTCAGATACCATGGGGCACGGGGATGATGGTCTGGGCAAAAGGCTCATGGTTAATTTTATCAAGACAGTAAAAGAGATGGATGATCTGTGGCAGATAGTCTTTATGAATGGTGGTGTTAAACTTACCCTCGACACCTCTGATGCCTATAATGATCTTTTGGAACTTGAGAAAACCGGGGTGCAGGTATTATCCTGTGGCACATGCCTTTCACAATTCAACCTCCTTGATAAAAAAAGGGCAGGAGAAACCACCAATATGCTGGATGTAGTAACAGCCATGCAGGTGGCGGATAAGGTGATAACGGTGTAAACCAGAGGCACAAGTTACAAGGCGCAAGGCTCAAGGTTGAATGCTGAAAACTAAAGCCTGATAGTCTATAGGCTATAGTCTATAGCCTATACCGCTATATTCATTGACACCGAACCCCATATTCCCTATAATCCCCTAAATTTTAAATAAAATCCCGGAGGACAAATGGCAAACAAATCAGACTACAAAGAGGACATAGACAGGGCAGTGGCAGTATTTGACACTAACATGGGCACATTTGAGATCGAACTATTTATTAAGGAATGCCCTGAGACAGTGTGGAATTTTATCAACCTTGCTGAAGGCAGGCAGGAAACCTCACGCAAAGGCAACTTCTATGACAAGCTCACATTCCACAGGGTTATTGATGAATTCATGATCCAGGGCGGATGCCCCATAGGTAATGGCACCGGCGGGCCGGGATATACATTCAAGGATGAATTCAACCCCGCTTTAAAGCATGACAGCGCAGGTATGCTTTCCATGGCAAACGCTGGCCCAAATACCAACGGTAGCCAGTTCTTTATTACCCTTGATCCTACACCTCACCTTGATAACCGCCACACGGTTTTTGGCAAGGTTATAAAGGGGATGGATGTTGTACAGAAAATAGGCAAGATAGAAACCGGCCAGAATGACAGGCCAAGAAAATCGGTAATTATCAACACAGTAACAATAGAGCGCAACCCGCAGGCTTAACAGCAACACTGTTTAAATTATTATAAGAGGGCAGAAATCAGTAATGATTTCTGCCCTTTTTATCTTTTCATTTTACATCCTCTTATTCCCACGGTCACCTTGGGAATATTTTCTTTAGAAGTTCCGCGTCTTATTGTCTATAGCCGATCATATTCCTCTGGTTCTGAATCAGGAACTTTTTTAAGCACGGCCCGGAATTTCTTTAAACTTGCCCTTTTAGCCCTTGTTTCAATGTATTCTTCAGTTAGCAATGCGGACATTTTTTCAGCAGCAGCAGATGCTAAAAACTGATTAATGGAGATTCCCTCTTGTTTAGCCAGTTGCCTTATCTTTTCATACAGAGAGTTTGGGATTCTAAGACTTAAGGTGCTCATTTTATCACTCCTATCTCGGTAAGAAATTCTCTTGGATCGAGAATTCTTAAACCAAATTTTTCTATGTTATTAAAATATCGTTTATTGTACGTTATAATGGCATCACAGCTACTCGCAAAAGCAACTTCCAGCACAAGGTCATCGGAGGGATCAGGCAGAAAAGGCCGCCAGAGAAAGAAAATATCTTGTTTATCTCCAATAAAACAGAGAAAATCGATAAAATCAGTGATCTCTTTCGCCGTAATGGAGGCGGGAAGTTTTCCCCGTCTCAGTAAATCTTCATATTAAATAATCAAAGGCAAGGATACCGCTATTGAAAATCTATTAGTGGGAAGAAGAGAAATCAATCTGTATGAAGCCCCACGTTGGGATTGCAAAGCTGTGAAGAAGACATTTGTATCGATAACGATTTTCATGTGGTATTATATATCATACCAGGATATAGCGGTCAAGGACGGTTTCAAAGTAGAATGAAAAGCTTGCGGTATGCACACAAGGGGTCAAAGTCTCCGAATAGCACTTCTTTTTTCCTCTTATACTTATTCATTTAATCTCATGAGCTATTAGGAGATTTGCCCCTTGTTTCTTATAAAAATATGTAAAAGATATCTCCCATTCAAACCAGCAGAAACATTAAGAGACTTTTTAACCGGCTCGGAAAAGCACTCCCTTTTTACATTCTTAAGGCATAAAGGAGTAGCCCCTACCAATAATCATGCAGAACAATCCATAAGGCATATGGTCATTTTTAGAAAATTATCATTCGATACAAGATCTCAAACCGCTATCGAGACCCACAGTATATTGCCGAGCCTTCTTCAGACAGCCAGACGCAAGGGGGCGTCTCCTATAAATTTCTTCCACACCCTCTTCACTTCTGATACCCAGACCGCTAAAGCTGCTTTATATAGAAATTCTTCCTGATGTCTGCTATCTTCCAATATCCATAAGAACCAAACTGTTACGCCCCCACGAGCGTAACAGTTTGTCTACATCTACATTACGCCTATCTATACATAGGATCTTTACAATTATTACCTTCAGAGAAGATTGAATTAACTCTTTCATTCCCCCATATTTTATTGCCTGCTCGTTTTGGATGTTTCTGAAAATAGTCATTCCGTTCATAAAAATATCTATCTATAGCAGATTCACACTCGTCAGTGGAGCTGAAGTCACTATTGTGGATAATTGCTCTAGCCATACCACTGAATACAGATTCGATCACATTTAGGAATTGAGCACATGTAGGAAGAGGAGCTAATTTGACAATTGGCAATTTATTTTTCCCCCTAGATTTCTTGCTATTAATAACTTTAACTCTTTTTTGTAGTTCTTTCGATGCATGCCAAGAAGCAGCATCCCAGGAAAAATAAATACATTCCTGATCTGAATATTTGTCAACTAGTATATTTAACAATTTAATCATCTCTGTGGTATTTTTATTTTTTGAATAAAAATGGGTTACTTGATTTGTGGATAGTTCCAATGAGGCTGTAATGATTAAACTTCCTTTACTTTTTTGCCATTGAGGTATTATTTTTCTCGTACCCGCAGGAACCAAAGACTTCCCCCCCTGCATTTTTATAGCAAAAGGCCCATATTCATCAATTGAAAAAAATTTTTCACTTTTTTTGAGATTTGATAAAATATTTTTAATCGTCTGAACTTTTTCTGAATACTCTGGATCATTGCTCGTTAAAGTTGTTCTAGCTTTTCGATATTTATATCCAGAATTATCGATTATTTGTGTTAAAGCATGGCTGGATATAGGTAAGTTACATTCTGACATTACTTGCTGAATATCTTTTTGCCTCCAGGTTGTTCTATTAATACCATAAGTTGAGGGTGGTGCGTGAAGTATTGAAAAAAATTTATTTATATACTTTGGATCTTCATACGTATGAAAACACTTTCTATTATCTGAAATAATACAATTTACGCCCTTTTCTGAGTATCTCTTAAAATTGCTGCGTATAGCCGATAAAGAAATGTGTACCGCTTCAGTTATTGTTTGCGGCGAAATGCCACGACAAATTGATAGGATACAAACAGCGCGTTTCCTATAACGAAGTGGATTATTTCTTATGCAGTCATACAATTTCATAATATCATCGCAGGGCATTTTGCTATCTAAATCTTTTTTAAGGTCTCTAAAAGAAATATTACCTTGTAAGAGTTCTTGAATCCACTTTTTCATGCTTTCATTGCTTTCCACAGCCTTTTTGTTACATACCCCTCTTTTCTTTAGGTAGGCCATTAAATCATTACAACGGAGAAAGCGATAAACAGTAGTCTCATTTAACGAATATCCATCGCTAATTAGGCCGCGATGTTTCATTTCTTTAATTAATTCAGTGGTACTGTGTATATCAGAATTGATTGTCAACCATATGAGGTTGTTCGCAGTGGTTTCATCAATTGAGCGACTTTTATTAATGTCATTTCTTTTTATTGGAAATAACGCTTCGATTTTTTCTCCTCCAGCCTTAAAAATCTTTATCCAACGAAGAATACTTCCTCTGCGAACTTTCGTCCTATCAGAATAAGGAATTTTCCATTTACATTTGCATTTTTCCCTAATCAACCCCTCCTGCTTTCCATATTGTAAAAATGTTTGATTTATAAAATCGCTAATAATTCCATAACGAAACAATGCAATAAATTTAGATTTTTCTTCTTTTGATACAATTCTTTTTTTAGATTCGTGTATTGCTATATTCCGAAAATAGTCTCCCTGGTTTACATCGCTTTGCGACAGGCCCTTAGAGATTTTCGTCTCAAATTTACTCCTGTTCTTTTTGGCTGACTCCCTTTTCATCAGTCCCTTGCTATGCAAAAACCTGTATACTGTTGCTTGCTTCAGTGATACGCCTGAAGTAACAAGGCATCTCTCTTCCATCTGCTCAATAAGTACCGGCAGGGTTACCTTTGGCATCTCCTTCTTCAGGCTTATTAGAGACAGACATATATCTGCGTCAATTGCCCTTGGTATGCCTATGTCATTCCTTGGAAAAGGATAAAGGCTTTCAAGGGTGTTATAGCCTTTCCGGTATTTACTAATCCATGACCTTATACAGCTCCGACTGAGGCTTGTCCTTGATGAATAGGGTATCACCCACTTCCTGCTAATCTTCTCTCTTAAAAGCTTTTCCTGCTCTCCATAGAAAAACTCAGCGCCCGATACAAACTCATGAATCACTTCATAACGGAACACAGCTATATGTTTTTTCTTTTCTTCATCCATCATAATTCCTCCATTTTCGTATGGGTAATTTTATGCATATATGACTTCTTAGAATAAAACATGTGTGTACGACAAAAATATCAGCGAATAAATAAGGCACAATTTCGGTTCTCCCAGAAATCTTCCCTCCTGTTACTGAGGAGGCAACATCTAAGGGCGATAATACTATTAGTGCCTCTGACAGTGTAAACAGGATTTCAGATTGAGGCCAATAACAGGGAATAAAATGAGGCCGATCCAAGCAGATGACAGACATCTCCCTTTGCGCAC
>JAFGFM010000161.1 GCA_016931115.1 Deltaproteobacteria bacterium
AAACCTGATATACATGATACCTGTTACCAGGTATCTTTATTCTCCTTCTGCCATGGCCAGCGCCCCTCTATTTCAAGGTGCAGGGTTATACTCAGAAAAGTCCTTATTAAAATAACCATACCCAGGGCAGCCAGGCTTTCAATCGTATGTTTTACAATGACAGTCCTGATTATATCTCCAGCTATTAAAAACTCCAGCCCAAGAATGATTGATCTGCCAAGCTGCCTTCTGAATAAAATATATGCCCCGCCAGAATCTGTTTTTTTTAAATTTAAGACGAATTTTATGGTCGATATCAGCGATCCGATAATAATAACAAGAACACCAGCCGCCTCAATAACATAACCTGAAATGGATATCATATCAGTGAACTGCATGGTTTCTCCCCTCTATTTATTATGATACAATCCCTGCGAAATATATGATCTTGCTATGTCACGCAGGATGGAGATTACTAAAGTATCATTACATGTCAAGTGATTTTATGATTGCGGGATTGACATGAAATACACTTCCCCATATACTTCACCTCAGGATCATAAATAATGATTCTGTGCTTTATTTCAGGAGCAGGTGTCAGGAGGCGTGGATCAGCATGTCAGGTATGACATAAACGAAAAAACAGTATAAAAGGCATTAAAATGAATATCGATATTATTATTGTCCTATCCATTTTATTTATGACTGCAATCCTACTTATTGTTGACAAATTGCGTATCGATATCGTGGCAGTGCTCTGTATGCTGGCGCTTGCATGGACAGGTATCCTGAGTCCCTCCGAGGTATTGTCAGGGTTTTCATCCAACGCAGTTATAACCATGATAGCGGTAATGATCCTGGGAAGGGGCATTTCCCGAACAGGCCTGATGGCCGGCTTTTCGCAGCTGGCGCTGAAATTTACAGGTAGCAGCCGCCCCAGAATTATTACAGTACTCTCTGTTGCTTCGGGAATACTATCAGGTTTTGTTCAGAATATTGGCGCAGCAGCCCTGTTTCTGCCTTCTATCATAAATATTTCCCGTAGCAAGAAGATACCAGCTTCAGGACTTATTATGCCTGTCGGTTTTGCCATTATCCTGAGCGGCTCCATTACCATGATCGGATCAGGCCCGCTTATGCTGGTAAACGACTTCCTGATAGGCGCTTCTCTTTCTCCATATAAACTTTTTGCTGTCACACCCGTGGGTCTTATCCTTCTGTTTTCATACCTTCTCTTTTTTATAATACTCGGCAAGTATGTTCTTCCGCAAAACAGAGCAAAAGGAGATCCCGATGGGTTGCAGACCAGGCTTGTGGAAGAATGGGGTCTATCCTCAAATATTCGCTATTTCAGGGTAAGTGAAAACAGCCCATTGACAGGCAAATCCGTTGAGGAGACGTCTATATGGGACGAATATAATCTTAATATTATTGCCGTCAACAGGGAAAAATCTGTGGAGTATGCACCGTGGAGAGAGACCAGGTTTGAGTCCGGTCAGATTATTGCCATACTGGGAAAGGAGCAAAGCGCTGATAATTTTGCAGCCACGCACAAACTGCTCCCGGTTGCAAGACCTAAAAACCTTAATCTGCTGGATGACACAACCGGCGCGGGATTCGCGGAGGTGGTTGTTCCTCCCCGCTCCGCGATTGCGGGCCAGTCCATTAAAAAATTCGGATTGAGACGGCAGTACGGGGTTGAGCCGGTTCTCCTGTATCACAGGGGTGAAAAGGTAATGGGTGATTTTTCAGACATTGAAATAACTCCTGGCGATATATTTATTGTTCATGGCCTGTGGGAGAAGATTACCGACATGAAGAAGGGTCATGATTTTGTTATTATTACACCCGTGGAGACAGATGAAAAAGATGCCTCAAGGGCCTGGATTGCATTTTTGTGTTTCGCTTTTTCTGCAGGGCTGGCCGTGGCAGGATTCTCAATCCCAGTATCCTTCATGTCAGGGGGTATTGCCATGGTATTGACCAGTGTATTACCAATAGATGAGGCCTACAATGCCATTGACTGGAAGGTGGTATTTTTCATGGCAGGGCTCATACCGCTGGGAATAGCCATGCAGAAAACCGGTACAGCACTCTTTCTGGCAGAGGGTATAATTTCAAGGATTCATGGAAACCATATCTTTATCATACTTCTTGCGGTATCAGGGATAACTGTAATGTTTTCACTTTTTATGTCAAACGTAGGTGCGGCAGTTATTATGTTTCCAATGGTGATAAGCATGGCCAATACCCTGGGTTTAGATCCCCGCCCTCTGGCACTGCTCGTGGCTGTCTCCACCTCCAACTCATTTATCCTTCCGACTCATCAGGTTAATGCGCTCTATAAGACACCGGGGGGATACAGTAACATGGATTATGTAAAATCAGGAAGCGGATTGACCATACTCTATCTGGCAGTTGTAGTAACTATAATTTACTTTTTTTATCTATGAAAAGGAGCACCAGGTTTATTTTTTACATCAAATAGAATTAACCATAACACAGGAGGATTCCCGATGCTTTTAAAACACTTTTTTTTAGAAAAAATCGCACACAGTTCATATATACTGGCAGGCAGTAAAAGCTGCGCTGTAATAGATCCCCGGCGGGATTCAGAGCTCTACATCAACGAGGCCCGCCAGATGGGGGTAAGGATTACTCATATTCTTGAAACCCACCTGCATGCGGACTTTATCTCGGGGCACATGGACCTGACAGCAAAGACAGGCGCAAAGATATATGCACCAAAATCAGGCAAATGCAGATTTGAACATGTTGCATTATCAGAAGGTGACAGCTTCATTATCGAAGATATGAAACTTGATGTACTGGAGACGCCGGGGCATACCCCTGAACATATTGTCTATGTGGTCACGGATCAATCGCGGGGCGCTTCCCCCATTGGGGCCTTTTTGGGTGATACAATGTTCGTGGGTGATGTTGGAAGACCTGACCTGTTTCCGGATATTGCTGAAGAGCTGGCAGGCAAACTCTATCACAGCCTGCATGACAAGCTGCTCAAACTCCCTGACTATTGTGAGATATATCCTGCCCATGGCGCAGGCTCTCTTTGCGGAAGGGCTATGGGCGCAAAATGGACCTCTACCATAGGTTATGAAAGGGTTTATAATCCGAGTCTTAAGATTAAAGATAAGAATGAGTTCATCAAGTCACTAACCTCCAATATGCCTCCGGCCCCTGATCACTTCAGCAGGTGCAGTGATATTAACAGAAAAGGTCCGGAAATGCTTTCCAGGCTGCCCGGCATGGAGGAGCTCACTGCCCCGGAATTTAAAGAGAGGATGAAGGCAAAGGATTGCCTGGTGCTGGACACCCGTAATTACGCTGCTTTTGCAGGGTTTCACATACCAGGGGCATGGCATCTTGATATTGGCGGTAATTTCCCGACCTTTGCCGGATGGGTAATACCCCCTGACAAAGATATTCTTATTGTGGCTGACACCTATCAGGATGCTGCCAATGCAAGGCTCTGGATGCAGCGAGTTGGCATTGACCGGACAGCGGCATGTCTGAGCGGCGGTATGCAAGACTGGATCAACAACGGATATCAGACCGGAAATATCGGCCTTATCTCAGCGGAATACCTGCACGAACATGTTAATAAAGAGAAAAAATCCTTTACACTGGTAGATGTGCGTGCACCTCTGGAATATGAGACCTCACATATAGAGGGTTCCGTGAATATCCCGGCCCCTCACCTGCGTTTTCGCAGTAATGAGATAAAAAAGGACAAACCTGTTTATCTTATATGCAGTACCGGTAACCGGTCGAGCCTTGCAGCCAGCATTTTAAAACAGAAGGGTTTTGATGAGGTGCACCATGTGCCCGGAGGCATGACCGGATACAGCGCAGCAGGGTATATTAAGTAAGGAATTCTTTAACCACAGGAGAACTCCCTTTCAGGGTATCCTGGCTGTCGGTATAAAAGGAGGATATATCATGGACTGGTTAACACAGGTAAAATGGTCTCCCTACACAGTTGGAATAGGAATTGGCATTTTAAGCTGGTTCACATGGCTGATCTCTAATGAACCCATAGGCTGTTCAACAACATTTGCAAGGTCAGCAGGTATGTTTGACAGGCTGTTCAGGGGAAGAGGGGCCAAAGAGATGCCCTATTTTCAGGAGGTAAAACCGGTTGTTGACTGGCAGTTCATGCTGGTTGTGGGTATTATTATGGGGGCCTTTGTTTCATCCATGCTTTCAGGTGATTTCACCATGCAGTGGATACCCTCCGTGTGGGGATCTCATATTGGGGATAATATACTATTCAGGCTGATTATCGGGTTTACAGGCGGTATTCTCCTGGGTTTTGGTTCCAGGTGGGCGGATGGGTGTACGAGCGGGCACGGGATAAGCGGCACCATGCAGCTTGCGGCATCGAGCTGGATATCCGCCATCTGTTTCTTTGCAGGCGGAATTTTTATGGCGTGGTTGCTGTTCAGGGTCATTTTATAGACAAGAGAGGGTAAATACTCATGAAATCAAAGGCAATGAAACTAATACTGGGTCTTATATTTGGCATAATATTCGGTTTTCTCCTTCAAAAGGGTGGGGTTACCAAATATGATGTTATTATAAACCAGCTCCTGTTTGTCGATTTTACAGTAGTAAAAATTATGCTCTCCGCGGTTGTTACAGGAATGGCAGGCCTGTTTGCAATGCAGGGGCTCGGCTGGATAAGGCTGCGCCCCAAATCAGGCTCCTGGGGCAGAAATGCAATAGGGGGGTTGATATTTGGTATGGGCTTTGCGCTTCTCGGCTACTGCCCCGGCACCATCGCTGGTGCTATGGGAAACGGATATCTGGATGCCATAGTTGCCGGGTTGCCTGGAATAATAATCGGTTCATGGCTTTTTGCGGCGGCTTATCCCCTTCTGAAGGATGGGATTCTTAATAAGGGGTATTTTGGCGATCTTACAATACCTCGAATGTTGAAGCTTAATAATGTTACTGTTGTTATTCCACTGGCCATTTTAATTATTGCGCTCCTTTATGTGATGGAGCGGGCAGGGGTTTAAAAAAAGATCACCTGTTTCTTTGTACACATAAAAATAGGAACGATTTTACAACACAACTGGTGTCCAGTGATCTACTTGCCTGCCCTGAAATCGATTTATCACTTCGTTGAGACGCCATTCATATATACCAAACTGATAGCAAAGAATGGCTTTTATACAACACCTGTAAGCCATGCAGCAGAACCAGGATGATATTTCTGAGGAGATGTATGAATGGGATTATTATTACATTGCTTGACGGAATACAGATAATCTTTCAGAATATATGCATGTGAATGGCCTATGTATATTTTTGGGGGAGGGTACCATGAAAACTGTAAGTCCGACAGAACTGAGGAACAATATTTATAAACTGCTGGATGAGGTGCTAAACAGTGGCATCCCTATCGAGATTAATAAGGGCGGTAAATTATTAAGAATTGTTCCTGTAGAAAAAATCAACAAGCTGGCGAACCTAACTAAAAAGCCGGATGTAATAATAGGAAATCCTGATGACCTTCCAGATATAAGCTGGGGAAAGGAAGTTAATCTTGATATACCTTAATAACCATTTCGCGGTCTGGCTTTTTACCGGTCAGCTGGAAATGCGCGGAAAAGTAGGTCGGGTTAGCAACCCGACGTCTTCAAATCAGTGATTTGGATGATGAATGGTTCTTCCTAAATATATTCGTAGCATTTAACATAAACAATAATTTACAGTCAATATTACAAATGCCTTTTTGACAACCGAACTGGTGGACGTTTTATCACCCAGTCGGATTTATTATATTTATAAAAGCTTTTTTCGTTGCTATTTAGCGACAATGTATTTTCGCTAACATGTTATTTTTACACATGAATATTGATTTATATTTTCTATTACCGATTTTGCCAACATTGGCATTTTTGCTAAATGCTTTTAATAATGCCCTTCTTTACCATATAACTGACAGCAGATGATAATGTATTCATAACCCAGGCAAATTCACGCTTCGTCGTACCCAGTTCTTCTTTCCTCCAGAAGCATAATGATCCTGACACCAGTCAATTTTTTGCTTCCCTTTCTATAAAATGCCTCTATCCCTATACCGGTTAGATCTTACAACTGCTCTATGTTTCAATTATTTTTACCTTTTTACCAACGTCCAACAGCCCACCTTTAAGGCATCCGCACAAGAAATGGAAAAAGTATAATATATCTATAGTGCCGCGAACAAACAGTATACGACATAATATCATTGACGAATTCAGCTCATTAAAATTTGATAAAAGCGCTTAAGGTAGAAAAAGATATTCTAAAATGAATTTAAGAAAAAATCGGGTTGAGACCTGAACTTCAACCCGATTTTAAAATCATATAGGATTGCACTACATCCTGAACAAGTAAGTAATCCGGATTTACATCTGCTTTTTCATAAAAGCAGGATAAAAAAGTTCCCACGGAAAATCTTCAACCGGGTCTGATTTATCATTGGGGTCGTTTTCTCCTGCATCAACCATTCCATTATGATTCTTATCTTCATCACCGTCTGAAAGGCTATCATTGTCACTATTAGAATCTAAGGGATCGGTTTTAGATAAAGGATCAGCATCTGGAACAAAGGAACTCTGATCAGTATATACAGTTATCATTTCCAGAGTATAGCCAAGTTCAGTTCCATCCTGAATGCCGTCACCATCGGTGTCGGCATTACCGGGATCTGTCCCAAGTGTGATTTCATAGTCATCGGAAATACCGTCATCGTCACTATCAGCATCATAAGGATCGATGCCGAGTATTAATTCCTCGTTATTTGTGAGTCCGTCACCGTCAGAATCTTTAACGTCACCTTTTATGAAAAGGCTGTGATAATACCCCGCAGCTACCTGTGATACATCTATGGCAACCTGAATCGGAGTGGAGCGGTTGGTTGTGGTGCCGTCTCCAAGCTGACCGTAAGAATTATGTCCTCCCATGGCCCAAAGAGTGCCGTCTGCCTTGATATACAGACTATGATAATACCCTGCAGCAGCCTGTGATACACCGGTGGCAAGCTGTTCTGGGGGATAAACACCATATTGTTGATTATTGCCAAGCTGACCGAATTCATTACTACCCATACCCCATAGCGTGCCATCGGTCTTGATAAAAAGGCTGTGCTCACCGCCAGCAGCAGCCTGTGATAAATCTGTGGCAACTTGGATCGGTGTTGGATTGGTAAGAGATGTGCTGGCAACACCAAGTTGATTGTATAGGTTCTGCCCCATGGCCCAGAGGGTTCCATCGGTCTTGATAAAAAGGCTATGATGCGCTCCTGCAACAATCTGAGATACTCCTGTGGCAACCTGGACCGGCACTGTACGGGCTAAGGTTATGGTCTCATAGCCAAGCTGTCCATACTGGTTTTTACCCATGGCCCAGAGGGTTCCGTCTGTCTTAAGAAAAAGGCTGTGATAATAACCTGCAGCTGCCTGGGAAACATCTGTAGCAACCTGAACAGGTGTTGAACGGGAAGTTGTGGAACCATCTCCAAGCTGCCCATTTCCGTTTGCACCCATAGCCCAGAGAGTCCCGTCTTTCTTGATGAAAAGGGTATGTTCTCCTCCAGCATAAACACATGTTACATCTGAGGCGATCTGAGTAAGTGTCCAAAAATAATTAAGCATTGTTACAGGATCACCTTTCCCGGAGATCCAGAGTGTGCCATCTGGTTTTAAGAACAAGCTGTGATAAAATCCTGCAGCAGTCTGTGATGTCCCCAGAGTAACCCGAATGGGCATAGGACTAGTGAAAAAGTTGATATCGCCAAGCTGACCGGAGTAATTGGATCCCATGGCCCAGATAGACCGGTCTGCTTTGGCGAACAGACTATGAGTCACTCCGGTAGTGATTTTAGACACCCCTGCTGCAATCTGAACAGGTGTTAGACGGGCGGTTGTTGTACCATTCCCAAGCTGACCTGAATCGTTATCACCTGTGGCCCATAAAGTCCCATCTGTTTTCATAAACAGGCTGTGGTTACCTCCGGCAGCAGTTTGAGATACCTCTGTGGCAACTTGAATGGGTGCTGAATAATTACTTGTTGTACCATCTCCAAGTTGACCGAATTCATTGTAACCCATGGCCCAGAGAGTTCCGTCTGTTTTGATAAAAAGACTGTGGTATCCCCCCGCAGCAACCTGTAATACCTCTGTTGCGACCTGAACGGGTGTGGAACGGCTAGTCGTTGTATTGTCCCCTAGTTGACCGAATCCATTGTAACCCATGGCCCATAGAGTCCCGTCAGTCTTGATAAACAGACTGTGATTTTCTCCAGCAGCAACTAGTAATACCTCTGTTGCAACCTGAACAGGGGTTGATTGATCGTTTGTGGTGCCGTTCCCAAGCTGGCCGAAATCGTTATCGCCCATGGCCCATAGAGTCCCGTCTGTCTTGACAAACAGGCTGTGATATCCCCCTGCCGCGACCTGTGCAACGTCTGTTGCAACCTGGACAGACGTTGATTGATCGTTTGTAGTGCTGTCACCAAGCTGACCATAATCATTATTACCCATGGCCCAGAGTGTCCCATCGGTCTTTATTAAGAAGCTGTGATGCAGCCCTGCAGCAGCCTTTGATACATCTGAAGAAACGTAAACCGGTATAGAACGGTCAGTTGTTGAGCCGTCCCCAAGTTGACCGTATTCATTATCACCTGTAGCCCAGAGATTCCCGTTGATTTCTAGAAATAGACTGTAGTGTGAGCCCGCAAAGACCAGGACCTCTTCGGAAGATATTTGGACAGGTATAGAACTGTCATTACTAGTGCTGTCCCCAAGCTGGCCGTACTCATTATCACCCATTGCCATAATAGTCCCATCTGTTTTTACGAAGAGGCTGTGTGAAATTCCTCCAGCAACTTGAGATGCCCCGTTAGTGATTTGAACGGGCGTTAAAATGGTTGTATTCGTCCCATTGCCGAGTTGTCCTGATTCATTGTAACCTACGGTCCATAAAGTTCCATCTGTCTTGATAAACATGCTGTGATTATTTCCTGCATAAACACGTGATACACCTGATGCAATTTGGTTAGGCGTAGTCGAACCAGTATTTGTCCCGTTCCCGAGCTGTCCGGATTCATTAGCCCCCATAGACCACAGTGTTCCGTCTTTTTTCACAAACTGACTATGATATTCTCCCGCTGCGATATATGATACATTTATAGCAACCTCAGAATATGAGTTGCGATTGCTTGTTGTCCCTACACCGAGCTGGCCCGATTCGTTAGCGCCCGTAGCATAGAGTGTCCCAGAAGAACGGATATACAGGCTGTGATTCCCTCCCGCAGCGACCTGTAGTGCCAATCCGGCAACCTGAATCGGTGTTGAACTGGAGGTTGTTGTACCGTTACCTAGCTGACCCGAATCATTAGCACCCATGGCCCATAATGACATGTCTTTCTTGATAAACAGGCTATGCCTCCCACCTGCAGCAATCTGTATTACATTTGATATAATCTGAACTGGTATTGAACGATTTTCTGTGGTGTCGTCTCCCAGTTGGCCCGACTCGTTGGCACCCATAGCCCAGAGAGTCCCGTCTTTCTTAATAAACAGGCTATGATTCCCTCCCGCAGCTGCTTGTGTCACTCCCGAGGCAACCATAACAGGTGTCGAACGACTGGTTGTTGTACCATCTCCAAGTTGACCATAGTCATTATTACCCATGGCCCATAATGTCCCGTTGGGTTTTAAAATCAAGCTGTGAAATTTGCCCGAAGAAACCCTGGGTTCTTCAGGGTTAATATGAATGGGTAATGAACGATCTACTGTAGTATTATCTCCAAGTTGACCCCAAAGGTTCTGGCCCATACCCCAGAATTCACTCTCGGAAGCTCCAGAAATTGAACTTATACTCAATAATAAGAAAATCACGCTAAAAATAACAAATAGTTTTTTGTAATTTTTCATGTCATTTATCCCTCTATTCATTTTTTGTTATCAAAAATCAATATTTAAACGGTAAGACTTTTTATTCTTTGATTAGTAATACGATTGTAAGGCAGTCGACTACATAGCAGCATGTAATTACATTTTTTTTATGCTTCAAGTAGTTTAGTATTTGATCTCTGATTAGATTTTATTAATCAAATACTGATATATAAGGAAACATCTTTCTAATGCAGCTTTAAAATGATTTAAATACTGTTTAAAAAGACAAATACTGCCTGTTTCATTTAAATCTCTTTGGTTTTATACTCTTATTTATGCAAAAAGATATATAGGATTGCTTATTATTTGTCAATAAAAGTATAACCTGTCAGATATACTGCGTGCCAGAAAAATAGTTGAATTCTGGGAGAGGTAATCATTCAGGCTACAAGCAGTATAGACAGCCTTATTGAGGCTCATATACAGGAGGCCCTTGTAACCCTCATGAAGGGACGCACATGCCTCACTATTGCCCACCGTCTTTCAACTATAAAGAATGCGGACAGGATTAATGAAGAAGGGACATATGCAGAGCTGATAGCAAAGAACGGCTTTTATGCGCATCTGTATGCCATGCAGCAGAACCAGGATGATATTTCGGAGGAGATGTTCAAATAGGGGTTTACTTCATTCTGGTCGCCATTACACAATGATAAAAGAATGTTATGGCCATATTTAAATTTCAAGTTCGAGTTTAAATTTGGCCAAATTAACCTGCCAACTTTTAAATCGATTCAACACTTTTTTGCATAAAAGTTTTTCCCATATAAAGCCGACTATCAAAAACTTTTATACAGTTGTAAACAGGATTTCAGATTGAGGCCAATAACAGGGAATAAAATGAGGCCGATCCAAGCAGATGACAGACATCTCCCTTTGCGCAC
>JAFGFM010000162.1 GCA_016931115.1 Deltaproteobacteria bacterium
TCACCGGCAGCCTTTATAAGCTTGGCCGTGATCCGCAGTTTATTGCCTGCCTTTCTTATGCTGCCTTCAATAACATTCTCCACATTTAACTTTTCACAGACAGTTTGCAGGTCTACATGTTCCCCTTTAAAATAAAAGGCAGAAGTCCTTGGTATGACCCTCAAACCCTGAATCCTGGCAAGCGCGCTGATAAGTTCTTCTGTTATCCCGTCACTGAAATATTCCTGCTCAGGGTCGCCGCTGATATTTACAAATGGGAGAACCACAATGGATGGTTTATCGGATTGAGGGTAATCAACACTTTGCAGATGAGCTGATTCGATTGTGCCTTCCTCTCCAAATAATTCATCCGTGATAGAATCAATCAATACCTTGTAAACCCTTACAGCTTCATCTATGTTTTTTACCTCATGCTCACCAAGGTATTCATACTGGATGTGCATCTTTTTCTTGACCTGATCATATGCATTTCTGGAAATGCATATGCCTCCGGGTTCGGCTAATGACTCAATTCGTGCTGCCACATTGACTCCATCACCATATATCCTTTCGCCATCCTGGATCACATCACCTATATTAATTCCTATTCGGAACTCCATTTTCCTGTCTGATGACAGCGTTTCATTATTTGCCTTTAAATCGTTTTGAATCAGGATAGCACAACGAACCGCATCAACTACACTCACAAATTCGGCAAGTAAATTATCTCCAGGTGAATCTATAACTCTACCTTTATTCCCCTCAATAAGTTCACATATTATTTTCTTATATTTTTTAAGGGTATGGACAGTGGCCTCTTCATCGTCACCCATAAGACGACTGTAGCCAGCAACATCTGTACTGAATATTGCGGTGAGCTTACGATTGATATGGTCTTTATCCATGAAAGCACTCTCTTAAAGGTTCATCAAGACCTGAGAATGAAAAATGATTAAGTATAAAAAAACTGAGAAGTAACCTGGAGAAACAAAATCGGTTAAGATATTAGCTTATTGAATTTGTTATGTCAAAAAATGGTTATGGGAGATCACGGTTTTAACCTTTAACTCACAAGAGGATTTCGTGTTTTTAAATCATTAAACCTCCCAAAATCACGGTCTGCGGTTAATAGCTCTGTAACGCCATATTGTATACAGAGCGATGCAATATGTGCGTCATGAATCATTGGGCCGCTTATTCTGGAGGAATTTATTATAGGTTCCAGAATACTCCAGTAATCCTGTGTTTCGGAAAGCAGTACAAGTCGGGGAGATTCAAACCATGCAGCAATCTGGTCAATCGCTGATTCTATGGGGCTGGGCGGATCATATATCCTGGGGTGGGTTACTATGGAAAAGAATTCATGGATGCAGGGCCATGGTATACCCCATGATGATCTCCCTTCAGCAAGATTAGTTATACAGGACAAGGCCTTCTCATGAAAAGATGAATCTTCACGATGAGCATAGACAAGAAGATTTGTATCTACTGCGATCATCCCCCATGATCCTCATAGGCCGCTTCCCGGATCTTATTCCAGCTTTCACATCGGAATTCATCCCTTATGCCATTTCCTTTGAAACTGGCCTTTCTAAGTATAAATTTCTCTCCAGAGTCCGACTCTACAATAATATTCCTCAATCCCTGTTCAACAAGCGACCGTAAAGTGAGATGTTTTTTGGCAGCAATCTCCCTGGCTTCTTTTAATAATGAATCTGCAATATCTATTGTCGTTTTCATATTGCTAACAATACCAATCAATATTGCTATATGCAAGAAGATTTTTTTGATTATGTTTTTACTTTTAGATTAGGATTATGGAGTATTGGGAAAATATGAGTTAATACCTGGATTTTGCACTGGGTTTAGTCGTGAGGTGACAAAAGCGTTGTGTTTGAAGGGAATTTAGAATGTATTTAATCTTCGAAAATATCTGCTATATGGTGAAGATCAAAATAATGAAACGACCTTTATATCTGTTGTAGAGACGGGTTTTAAACCCGTCTCTACGTAATAGATATCTTGTTTAAAATTCAGGTATCTTATTAATGATGATACCTGATTGCATAATAGATCACATAGAGCCATGAAAAGATGCCGTGTATAATCGCCCATATAATAGACTTGTTCACAGACCATGAAATGGCAATAGCGAGGGCTGAACCGAATGTAATACCTGTTTTAGTAACCTCTGTTTTAGTCGACATCGATCTCTCCTTTGATCATACCCATATAATAGTTGGCAACCCTTTTACGAAAAGGCTCATCATCCTTTACCAGTTCAAGTACCTTATCGAGGTTTCTCCTTGCGAGATCACCGCTTTTAAAACCTTCCCAATCTATCTGAGCCTTCAAAAACAGCGCCTCCGGGAAATCAGGTATTTTTTCAAGCACCTCGTTGATAATTACAAGCGCATCACTGTATTTTCCCATTGACTTGCTGAACCTGGCCTTTGAAAGATCAGCAGAATATTGATCTGTTAACGGTATCTTTTTGTTTGACCACCCTGTCAATAATCCAAAAAGACCTGTCCCGAGTTTTTCAACTACCAGTGCATAAATTATGGAAAGCGGGATGCAGCATAATACAAAGATGAATGCATGTTTAAGCGTAAAAAGTTTTCCCCCTCCCTGGGCTGCTGAAAATGAATATATTAGTGCCACGGCTGCAGCGCACCATAAGAAGCAAAATAAAAACCTGAATATAAAAGAGCTATCCCTTGATTTGTTTGGCCTGATGCTAAATTTCACCATCTTTTGCCCCCTTCTTAACGGGAAAGAAATAATGTGCCTGATATATTATTATCATCCCGGTCTGTAAATAAAAATATATCATCCAGACTATCACCATTAAGATCCACAGCTGAAATACCCTGCTCAGCTGCCTTTGTATCCTTATTGGTATTATCAAGGTAAGGTGTCAGCTCTATCTTAAAATCAGGCTGTTTATCTTTCAGTTCGAGGAGATTAAAATTGCCTAATTCCGGCAGATTTTGCAACATCTTTTCCATATCCATTACATAATGGTCTTCATTTATCACAAAACCAAGACGATTCATAAGATCAATAATCTCATTAAAATGATCCTCGCTTAACTGAGTAATATCCCTGCTCTCATTTAACCTGAATCCCTGGATAGTGTTGTCTCTGAGCACCAGACGGTCATGATTTTCAGTCCGGGTTTTACTTAAGTTTGCAGATACAACAACAATATTTGAAGGGTTTTGTTCCCTGTTATCCAAATCATTAAAAAAAGTAAATAATTTAAGTGCAGATGGCATTTTTACAGTAAGGGTAATCTTGCGGCCTGGCCGTTTTTCAAATGCCTTGCCCAGGTTTTTATAGATGAAAAAATCAACATCTAAATCCTTTGAAAAGACAAACCATTGAAAGAAATCACCAACAGATATCTCCGGTAACCTGATCAGGATAAGATCCTTTGGCCTGGTTTCATCCTGATTATCACTTAGAAATGTGGCAATAGCATCCTTTCTGGAGCTGTTTTTTGCCTTGTCCCTGGTTACCGCAGCAAATGCAGCAAGCACATTACCGCTTGATT
This sequence comes from Deltaproteobacteria bacterium, assembly GCA_016931115.1. Classification (GTDB taxonomy): domain Bacteria; phylum Desulfobacterota; class DSM-4660; order Desulfatiglandales; family HGW-15; genus JAAZBV01. The sequence continues at coordinate 3,539 of JAFGFM010000162.1, forward strand.
TCAGTATCTGCCTGGGTTTTTCAAGATCAATACCGTTAGACGTACCGTTAAACACAGTAATTTTACCATTATCAAGCAGCAGCAGATCTTCTATCTTGTCGCCATCCAGGTCCTGCATGTACTGCTGAGTGCCCATTGGAAGAGCACTCAGGATATTGGAAAAATCCAAGGTGTCCAGGTTAAATTTCTTTGGAGGGGCTGTCATGCTTGTTAAATCATACCTGAAGCTTGGGTCAGATGGGAAACCTCCATCCTTAGACCCAAGAAAAACCTCTGTCAGTTTATCAACAGTAGAGATCAGGTCATTTCGTCCATCATTGTTGATATCACGTATATTCATGGCCGGTATGGAGATGGTTTGACCGACATTGCCTGCAATATCTGATGGCGCTGATAATGTAGATACCATATCCATGCCGGTATTGATGAAGATATTGTTATTATACCCGCCATTTTCATCCTGCAGGTAGATATAAAGTTTGCCATTCCCTGGCAGGATTATATCGTTCAAGCCGTCTGAATTGATATCTCTTATAAAGTTTAAAGGGTAGGCCCCTTTTGGCAAATAGCCTGGCAGATTATCAATAAGCGTTGATGGCTCGCCAACAGAGCCTTTCTTAAAAGGCCATACCATTACAGATTTCCCATCAATGATTACCATAAGCCTTTTAGACCTGTCTGTGTCATCGGCCTTTTTTGCTGCATTATAATCAATATCCCAGCCAACAGCATTGCCTGGCAGATCAATAGAGATGTCAGGTCTGCTGAAATTAAAGGCCTTTGAAATATCATCATCCTTTTTTTGAAAATAGATGGAGATAGTTGATTCCTTTGAACATAAAAGGTCTTTTAAACCATCCCCATCCATATCTATTGGAATTATGTGTTCCTTAATGTTTGATATAGTGAATGGTGCGCCACTATAGTTGAATTCATCTTTCCCTGTTGCAGCAATGGCTGTACATACGACTGCCAGATGCAGTGTCAGCAAAAAAGAGATAAGTCTGCACACCATTTTCCGGTTATTTATAGATACAGGTCTCATTGCAGCGCCCCTTTCCGGGAGAGTATCAGGGATAAACCTTGCTGATGTTCAAGTATTATATCTGTCCGGTTATCCTGATTGAGTCTGACCAGTGTTTTACCAGTAATAAAATGTACCGGTGAAAAACGAAAAAGAGGTTCAGCTTCCAGTTTTAAATCCCTGTTTATCCTGTTTGCATTCAGCGCACCATTATTATCAATAGAAATTACATCATTGACCCCGTCACCATCAAAATCACCTGAAAATGATCTCTCTCCTGTAAGGGCTTTAAAATTGGTAGCAGTAAAATTTTCATCATATGTGAAGGCGGGTGTTCTATCAAATAGTGTCTTTTCTTCTCCCCTGTTTCTGCCCTTGAAAATTAAAAGCCTTCGTTCAACGCTTCCGCTTGAGACCGCCTTTAAAGGAGAGACGTAATAGGTGTTTATAATCAGCTCAGGGTATCCATCCAGGTTAAGATCAATCGCCTCAAAATCAGATAAAATACCGGTCAGCTTTATTATATGATCAGGTTTATCAAAGACAAATCTGCCCTCCTTATTAAGGAAGATATATAGGATTGAATTGAGTCCACTCATTTTGACTGTGATGATATCCATAAGTCGATCACCATTGACCTCCATCATCTTGATGGTGTCATAAAGGGTTAACTCCCCCTGCCAGCTGGGGACAGAAGGTAATTCATCTGTTTTTAACTGGTAGACAACGTTAACTCTTTTTTTATTATCAGATTCTATGTCATCCAGATAAATAAAATCATGGAGTTCGTCAGAGTTAAACCTTCCTGTAGAGACCCCTGGTATCCAATTCCTTGAATTCAGTATTGGAGGGTGAACAGGATATTTTAAGGTCTCTGGTTGTAATTTGCTGATAAGCAGGTTCGCATATAGAGCCTGGCCCCCAGCAGATACTCCGGCAGGCCCAATAGAAAGGTTATTCTGCCCCTGCTTGCTTTTTTTTAGAATGATCTTCGCCTCTGGCAGGATAAGGGGTTTACTGAACCCTTCATCAGGTTGACCTTTAAACAGAAAATAATTTTTTTGACCGGGAATCAATATATCTACAAGGCTGTCACTATTGAGGTCAGACAGGGCGCCTAGAAAATCAATGGCCTTTTTGTCAGGCACACTCTTTATGAGTTCAAATTCAAACAGTTTTTTAAGATTACCTGTATATCCCTCTTTTATACATGACAGACTGTAACAGGCTGATCCTGTAAATAGAAGGAATTCACTCCCCGGATCAGTGCGCAGGTCAGCTAATGCAAAGGCGACAATATCCTTCTTGATTTCGATTCTGCGCCATGGTGCGCCTGAAAAATTTCCACTGGTTTCCTGTGTATATATCAAAAACTCCCGTCCGTTTGCCTCAGACCATGTGGCAATTATAATATCCTGCAACCCGTCTCCATTCATATCTCCGTTCCAGTAACCCTGCCTGTTTTCACCTGTATCAATCTCTGATGCTACAAAGTCTATTGAGGCAAAGGCTCTGTTTATACAGGTCAGCATCAGTAATAGAATTACAGTACAATGAAATACATTTGTAATTGGCTTAATAAAACCATGCAGGTATTTTGACTTTCTCGCCATCCCCGCGAAGGCGGGGATCCATTTTATGTGTTTGAAACCAAAAGCAAATAGATTCCCGCCTGCGCGGGAATGACTGACTATGGAGCCTGATTCAACAACATTGAGCCTTATCGAAGATCCCGATGCAGTTTTCGGGGCGTCCGCCCTTTGGTCATGCGTCCTCCCGCAAATTAAAATGTCGCGAAAGATATTCATAATCAATTTCCTTTCATAAGTATCCTGAAATCGCTTTATAAAAACCAGGATATCAATAATTTCAAAATCAATAATGATGCGTTGTACTAATTAAATTTAGATCATTTCATCTGTCATCGTCATTCCATGGCATCGCTCGTGGAATCCAATATCCATTCGTCATTCCCGCGAAGGCGGGAATCTATTTTTTATTTTCCTTATTAATTTTCGGTACTATTGGTTTTATCAACCAGTTCACCACGATTTGAAGACTGAAAACGGATAAATTTTAAAAAGTTGTAGCTGCGTTCTCCTTCATCCCGCTCATATGAGAAAAGGGATATATTCCAGAAATTAAGTATCGAAAACCTTTCTTTATCAGGGTTGAGCCTTGCCTCATACATAAAGAGAGGCCATATATTAAACCTGCTCAACCGCCTGCCCGGATTCCAGAGGATTACCTTTTTAGTTGAAGGCTCAGACCTGTTACCGGCATCCTTATCCAGTATGGATAGCGTTACCTCCTGACCATACTGATAATTTTCAGCCAATCTGTTTATCAGCCCCTGTGCAGATTCAACAGGCACATTATCAACAGAGACAACAGCATCACCCACCTCAATCCCTGCTTTTATCAATGGGCTTTCAGGCCATAGCTGCACAATTCTTGCTACTGCAACCTTTTTATCATTATCCATACCCATCTGAACCAGTTCTGTACGATAGCCTGCGCGGGTCTTAAGTGGTTCTGCCCTGTATCTTTCCTTTGGTTCAGCCCTTTTTGTACTCTTTGGTGCCTCTATTGTTGTTTCAAATACAGTTGTATCTCTTCTAACATCAAAAACAAATTGATCGGCCTTGCTTGTTTCACAAATGGTTGCAACTGTATCAGGGTGGTTGGTCTTGATATCATTAATGGAGAGGATGATATCACCCCTTTTAAGACCTCCCATTTCTGCTGCACCTGATGGCTCTATTGAACGGATTCGGACGCCGGGGAGCACCTCAAGGTTATCCAGTGTATCGCTCTCATTACCTTCCACCTCCATACCAAAATCCGGGCCTTTTTCTGAATCCTGCGTCAGTTGCATGTTCTCAGGGGATAAATTTATATGGGGTGCAATGCTTTTCCGGGTGTAGGAAGCACAACTGTTAAAGAATAAAAAACCGGTGCATAACAAAAAACAACATATAACAGATATTAATGGATTTTTCATAAGCTTCTCCTGTTTATTATTATGAGGCTGATTATTAATAAAATTATGGCCTCCGGGATTGGTACCCAGAGATTCAACAGGTGTATCCGGTCATCTATTAACACATCCGAATAACCGCTGACTATGCGCTGAACATCCTTAAGATATGAGTGATCATTGAGCGCGGGTTGAAAGCTGCTAAAAATAAAATATGTTAACCTGCCAAATAGAGACTTGAAGAAATCAAGCAGTAAACCGGCGCCTATTGCAAGGCTTACAGCCTGAATAGCTGACCGGGCCAGTACAGAAAAAACAAGGCCAAAGCCAAGGCAGGCGGGGATGGGTAAAAGGGCAAGTTTCAATCCAAGAAAAATCTCTTTTTTTATCTCATCCACACCAATTATCTGATAGCCATCTTCTATGATTGGTCCCAGTTCCCAGAAAAGGCCTGCCGTGAGCCATGTACACAGTATAGTAATCAGTATTGATACAAAGGCCATTAGACAGAGGATAAGATATTTTGCAAAAACAATCTCGCTGCGGCTCATACTTTTTACAATGCTGTGCCTTGTAATGCCCCTTTCATTATCAATAGCAAATATACATGCAGAAAAGCCGAGTAAAAGCAGGTAGGCAACTGAAATGCCTGTTGAGAGCCCGTCTACCATGTGGCCATAACCGGTGACAGATGCCTCAACATTGCTGTTAATCGAACTCATCACCTGTGTGCCAATGCCCTGTAACCTTACCATGCCCATCTTTAGTATTGCAGCAACAACCGGTATGACTATAAGCAGCCATGATGTCCGGCTTCTTATAAGGACAAAACAGTCTGACTTAAGAGCGGTTAATATGCCATTAAGGCGGATTGATTCAGCCATTTATGTTACTCCCTGTGACCTTTCTGAATAGTGAATCCAGTGATGGTCGCATGCGGATAAGTTCATGCACATCTACTCCCTGATTATTCAGCTCCCTGTTTAATTGGGCAGTAGTAATGCCATCCAGCTCAACCATTATGCCATCATTTAAGTGGTTGTTGCAGATTGTAACACCAGGTATATTTGACAGGGTACTCAGTATGTTGCTATCACCATTGGTGTGCAAAAGGGCGCGTGTATGTTCCAGTCTAAAAAGCTCTTCAGTGCTTATTGACATGGCTATTTGTCCCCTGTGCAGGATAGAAACATGAGAACATATCCTTTCAAGATATGGGAGCTGGTGGCTTGCAAGTAAAAAGGTAATGCCATCCTTCCGGTTAAGTTCCTTGATTAACAGGAGCAGGTCATCAACACCACCGGCATCCAGACTGCTAAAGGGTTCATCAAGGATGATAAATTCAGGCCTGCCGATCAGGGCCTGCGCTATGGAGGCACGGCGGCGGTTTCCCAGTGAGAGATTTTTGATTTTATAATTCCGGTATCTGGATATGTTAAGCTTACCTTCCACCTCTTTCGGGGAAGCAGTGTTTTTATTGCCACATGTTATAGAGGCATATTTAAGCGCCTGACCCACCGTGAGGTTGGGGTGAATGCAGGGTGAATCAAAAACAACCGCAAGCCTGCAATTGGTTGTATGCAGCCTTGAAGGGGGGCAGTCAAGTATATGTATTGAGCCGGAGTCAAATGATTTTAAACCTAAAACACATTCTATTGTTGTGGTTTTTCCGGCGCCATTCAGGCCAACAAGTACATGAATCTCTCTAGGGTTAACCTGTAGATTTAAACCATTCAATACGCTGTTTTTGCCATAATTTTTGCGTAAATCATGCACTGCGAGCAAGGTACTGTTACTGTTTTCCATAATCATCTTTAATAAAATATGGTTAGAACTTTCTTCTGCTTGAAGATATTAAATTAAAAAAAACGATAAGACACTTATTGATAACACTGTAATGCCATTTTTAAAAAGGCAGCAATAGCATTACTATAACTCAAATCTATTATCAATTTTATTCTTGGACAATCAAAATAGGTTTTTGTTCAAAATATTTTAATTTATTTTCATTATTCGAACCATTCCATATTTATAAATGGAGACTTTAGCATCTCTTTAAAATCGTTTTCAGCACAATGTTGTATATCTTATTTGAATTGTCCTTTAACCTGATATACGCAGCAAAGATTGAAAAAATTCCCATGAAAAAAAAAATTATTAAAAAAAGTTTATCATCAGGATGTTGAGTTAATAGTCGGTTTAAATACCTGAAATTTGCACCAGATGTCTATTACGTGGAGACGAGTTGTTGTCCCGCCATAAATATACAGCGACTGCGGATCAAACACGTCTCTACAATATTTATTTAAACACAAGGCTTTCATAGCCTTGCTATGAAACCCTGTGAAAAATTCTAATATTATCCTGTTTTGTTCTGTCTCTGTTAACGAAGTGCCCTTTATCGGTGACGCAATCTATTTATTATCAACGGTGTAAGGGCAACCGGTAAAAATGAGAGTGTTGCTGAACTGGTCAGCATAATTGCATGACTTAAACTCAGGTCCGCTAAGCCCTTGTACCCCCAGTCGTTAGAAAAAAACCCCCATGGAAAAGACCATAAAGAAATAACTACAATAGGGAATAGAAAGGCTGCAACCACAATTGTGGTCGTAGCAATGAGTTGAAGACGTTTTGCGAAATAGAAACTTATAATCATTATTAGAGGAAGAGAGATAAATAGAGCCTCCCACATCCATGTTGAAGCAACATCTCCGAATAGGGTAGTCAGGAGCCAGGAGGAGAAAATTGCTGCAATTCCGACGAAAAATAGCAAAAAACCCAGACGAAGCATTGTCCAATAAATAATCAGGAAGCCATACAGACCAAAGATGGTCATGGAGATGATTTCAAGCGGCGATTTATATCCCCAGGCCCACTTCACAGGTGTTATTAGGTATACATAGTTAGAACCGGCAGCCCAACAGCCGTGCTCATAGAATACGATTGCTGATGCAACAATTAATATGATAGCTATTACAATCCCAAGGGAGAGTAACATGGAGTACAGCTTGGCAGCGGCCAGAGTCTGAGTTGGTAAGGGTATTCTCATCCAAAAGAATGATGCTCGTGAAACATATTCGCGGTTATCTAAACCAAAGATAAGAAAATTCGAAACAAAGGCTATACAAACAGTGATCATTAAAATGACCGGTATTGCCTGAGAAAGTATTGGAGGTGTGCCAAGGACAAATTTCCACCAGATAAGCAATATTATGATAGTGCATAAAGCTGACATGGGAAATATGTGACCCTTTTGCCGTGATTCAAACCATATCTGCGCATGCAGGGCTGATGTGAATGGCTTTGATGGATTCCTGCGGAATATACCGAATAGTGACTCCGCCCATTGGCTGCTTCTTGAGCATATGCCTTTCCGTTGTGCTGAAATACCCCAGAAGGAAACTCCAAGGGAAATCAGAATAGTTAGAAAAAGTAAATTGATATTAACAGATGGGTTGTAATAGCCGCCTAAGCAAAGAAGCAGGCATACATATAGTCCTGTCAACAAAGGCGCCAGACATATAAAACGTGCTCTTTGTCCGGGTAACCATGATAGCCAGGCTAATGTCTGCATCAGGATGTATACTGTAAAAAACCATGAAAAATGAGTCCAGGTAAAACTGACCTGATCAGAAAATAGCTTCTCAAAAACAAAAAGTATAAGAGACTGGAATGCTACAGAAATCCCGCCATAACCCATGTATACAAAAAAAAGGGTCGATGTTTTGACAGGATATCGAAATAAACGTTTCGGGAATGAGAAATCGAGGTCCCTGGATTCGCAATGGCCTGCAAGCAACACTATAGTGAGACATAAAAAGCCAAGAAACCAAAAGGTTTTTGAAATAGGAATAACCTTTTCCTGACTTATATAACCCGTCAAATACATGATCTGCCCGCTGAGAGTTAATAGAGTTCCCGCGATAACTGCCCAGCGGGTTCTTCTCCAGCGTTCCCATAGCAGGGCTTTAACGATGGAAATCATCGCTTGTCCTCCTTTATTATTGACCTGTCAACCCCGGCATATGCGATAAATATATCTTCAAGGGTAGGAGGCGTATCCTGATATATTTCAGAACCCATGGACTTTGCCTTTGAAGTAATTTCATCTATGTTGCAGTTACAGATAATTGACCATTCCTTATCTTTACCATTAATTGACAGTGCACCCTCTATCTTTGGTTTGTCAGGCTGTGGTTCATGGAATCTTAATGTTATTGAATGATGTTTGGCTTTGATATTTTCAATGGAATCATTGATTACTATTTCCCCTTCATGAATCATGGCTACATCATCGGCGACTCGTTCCACCTCTTCTAGAAGGTGGGATGAGAAAAGAACTGTACGTCCTTCATCTGCTATAGTCCTTATGATTGCTGTAAGGATATCTCTTCGTACTATTGGGTCTAATCCTGAAGAGGGTTCATCAAGAAGCAGCAGGGGAGGGCGGTATGCAAGCGCTGTCAGGAGCGCTGCCTGTGCCTTCTGGCCCCGAGAAAGCTGTTTGATTTTGGCTGATGGATCGAGCCTGAATACTTTAAGGAGTTCTTCAGCATATGTAACATCCCAATCAGGATAGAATGCTCTTGTATAATTCATGAGTTCATCCACACGCATCCAGTGAGGCAGGTCTCTATCTTCAGAAAGATAACCGATTCGGCTCAACGCACCAACAGGATCTTTTACAGGGTTAATACCAAAAACTTTGACTTCCCCCTGCTGTGCCTTAAGCATGCCCATAAGATGCTTGATGAGAGTTGTCTTACCTGCACCATTCTCTCCAACAAGGCCTAATACCCTGCCGCTGGATGTTGTCAGGTTTATATTATTCAAGGCAATCTTTTTGCCAAACCTTCTTGTGAGGCCTTTTACTTCTATGGGTGCTGCATCATATCGGAAACCGGAATCAGTCATTTATATTTTTCCCCCTTTCGGAAGTATAAAAAAGTTTGTTTTTCTGTCGAATGAGTTCAATGATATCTTCAACAGTAAAATCCAGTTGATCTGCCTCTACCAGAAGACTTTCAACACGTTCAGTAAGGACCTGCAAACGCTCTGCATAATCCAGAGTTGATCCCTTTTCTGCCACACGGGTTCCTGAGCCCTGTCTTGAAATAAATATTCCTTCTGATTCAAGTTCCTTGTAGGCCCTGGCTACTGTATTGGGGTTAATAAGCAGTTGTTCTGCCAGGACTCTGATAGGCGGCACAATCTCACCCGGGGCCAACCGACCAGATGCAACCATGTGCTTTATCTGTGTGACGATCTGCTGGAAAATAGGCACACCGTCTTTTGTCGAGATATGTATTTTTATCACTGATATTTCCTCGAACTGTTAAATTGTATTAAGACAATAATACAATTGTATTAATGTGTCAATACAATTAATTTTTTTTAATTGAAAATTCCCAGTAGGAACTTGATAAATTATAGGCTTTGCGTTGATACCCTGTATAGTAGTGTAATTGAAGGTCAAGGGGCTATGCCTGAAAGAAGGGTTTATTGATCTATTAATATTGTTAACAGGACGTGGAGCGTCAGAGAAGATGCTCTCACAGGGATCGTAGGAAGGAGAGGAGATAATCGAATGTAAACCGCCTTCGCCGGGCAGGCACACAGGCCTACCCCTACAATGCTGGAAATCTTTTTTATATTCTATTGGAATTGGTTTATCTGCGGGTTAACAATCGAATAACATTCCTTCTGTTTTTGCGATAGATACCAAAATCATTATCCAGGGTAAAGATGCTGCTGTCAGGATATATTTCGGACATGCGGACAAGGCAGGCGTCAGCAAGGGACATTGGTACATTGGAGTATTTATTCAAGAGCCATTTTATCTGCTCTAATGAATCCTCCATTTTAAAGGGAAGATTGATAACTCCTCGTTTTAGGAGTTCCAGGATGATATCACTACCATTATGTATATCTCTGAGAAGAAAACATGCTTCAGAAATAACCGATTCACAGGTTAATAAAGGAGGTGCGATGCGGGAAAATTGTTCTTTTGACCATTCATGGTGTTTATCCCGGGCGTTTATAAATGCCACAATTGGTCCGGTATCTATAATTACATTGCGTTTCATTTGCCATAACCTTCTAATCGATCCTTATTGCATGAAAGGTCATCAGGGCCGTTTACAGAACCGGCAAGGTCTCTGGCAAGTTCCAGGCATGAATCGTTACACGATTTGTTATCAGTATTGACGATCATCTCAATAGCTTCTCTTAATAAAACTGATCGGCTTTCCCCTTTTTTATCTGCCACTGAATCAAGCCGTTCAAGCAAAGATTCGGGTAATTTTATAGATAAATTTACCATATTGTCTCCTGTTGTATTACCAATCCGGCAGCATTGTAATACCGGCAATTTAGCATGTCAATGCATCAAGATAATCGAGTTTAAATATTTTACTTTTCATTATAAGTTGCAATCCTTAAAAAAATTTTATTTTTCTCTTGACCCTCACGTTACGTTATACTGTAGCATCTTGGTTAATGGAGGAGATTATGAAGGTTTACAATGTAAGCAGGCTTGCAAAACTGGCTGGTGTTAGTGTGCGCACACTTCACCATTATGATGAGATAGGGCTGTTAAAACCCTCCTTTCGTACGGACTCGGGTTACAGGAAATATCAGCGTGAAGACCTTTTGCGGTTGCAGCAGATCCTTTTTTATCGTGAACTGGATTTTTCACTGACCGGGATAAAGGATATCCTGGATGATCCTGAATATGATGAGGTCCAGGCACTTGTGAAACACAGGCAGACTATTGAAGAACGTATTGGACGGCTTTCAAATCTCCTTGCGACCATTGATAAAACAATAAAACATTATAAGGAGGAGACTATGACTCTCACAGACGAAGAACTGTATGAAGGTTTCAGTAAAGAGAAGATAGAAAGGTATAAAAAAGAGGTAGATGAAAAATATGACCCTGAACTGGTCAAGACCAGCAGGGAGCGTATGGGCAAAATGAGCAGGCGTGAATGGCATGAGACAAAGGATGAAGGAGATGCCATCACACGGGAGGTTGCAGACCTTATGGGTAAGGCATTGCCTGATTCAAAGGAGGTTCAGGCCATTATAAAACGCCATCATGCATGGATTGAAAAATTCTACCCTGCAAATGCAGAGACCTATAAAGGGCTTGGAAAGACCTACACGGAA
>JAFGFM010000163.1 GCA_016931115.1 Deltaproteobacteria bacterium
CGAAAGGTACAGAATAGCCTTGAGCAATATGAAGACATGACACCTGAAGAGGCAGGAAAGGCATTTGGGGAATTCATGAAGGGCGTAAAGGAAGAGGCAGAAAAGGATTAAGGTGTAAGCGAAATTGACGCAGGGCGTATAAATATCAAACATATCACGCCCTGCAGAATCAGTTATCCATTGACCCTGGCATCTATAAAAACAATTGGTTTTCCCACCCGTTTAATGACCAGCGGGCAATGAGGTGTGCCCTTTGGTATAAAGAAATAACAGGAGTAGTTGATCTTTCTCACCTTGTCACCCAGCAGCATTTCACAGTCCGCATCAAATTCAAGAAAATTTTTCCCGTCTCCACCGATCAGGAATATCCACTGGTCATGATCATCATGTGAATGGGTGCTGCCGCCCAGGGTATCAGGCTGGGTAATATATGCAAATCCAATGGCCAGCTTTGATTCTGGGATATCCCCTGAACCCCAGGCTGTAATCATTGGAGAGGTGATTGTGTCATGTATTGACTTCCAGGGCTTGAATTCCACCACATTGGGTTCCCTTAATTTATTCCCCAGTTTGCTCATGTCCATCTTTTTGTAGTAATCCGGCTGCTGGGCCATGGCCGGAGAGGATGCAGCCAGTGTAGAAAGCACACTGGCAAAGGCTATACCTGCTGCCCCGGTCGATAGATTCTGTATAAAATCCCGTCTGTTTATTTCCTTATTGTCCGCCATGATTTTCTCCTTTTTGTTGATTTGTTTAATTGCCTTATAACACCCCAAATTTACATTGACATTCATTAAATGTGTAAATACAAATAGGTAGAAATAATAATTCTTTAAATGCATTTTAAAGATAAATCAAGTAATAATATTAACCTTTCCTGAGGTGCACAATGCTTGAACTAAAAAACCTGACCTTTACCGCTCAAAACACGGATGTAAACGGTAAATCCAGCATTAGAACCATTATAGATAATGTCAGTTATACCTTTGAAAAGGGGAAATTTTACGCAATAACCGGCCCAAACGGCAGCGGTAAAACTACACTGGCAAAGCTGATAATGGGGATAAATGAGGCCACATCTGGCTCAGTTATCTTTGAAGGAAAAGAGATAACAGGGCTTTCAATCACTGACCGTGCCCGCGCCGGAATAGCATACAGCTTTCAGAATCCTGCCAGATTCAAGGGGACAACATGCAGAGACCTTTTAGCAATGGCAGCCAAAACAGATGATGAAAAGGTGATCGTTGATATCATTACAAGGGTCGGCATATGCTCCCTTGATTTTCTGGATAAACCTGTGGACTCTAGGCTTTCAGGCGGAGAGATAAAAAAGATAGAACTGGCAACAACCATAGCGCTTAACCCTAAGGTAGCAATCTATGACGAGCCTGACACAGGCATTGACCTCTGGACAATAGACCCTATGGTTAAACTATTAAAAAAAGAACAGAAGAACCACAATACAACAACAATAGTAGTAAGCCATAACAGGGCATTCCTTGAGGCAGCGGATGTCCTGCTGCTGATAAAGGACGGCAAAATAATCTACAGGGGCGATCTTAAAGGGGCACTGCCGCTCCTCAACGATTTCAGCCTGTGCAGTTTCACAAATGTCTGCGAAGGAGAATTAAATGCTCGATGCTATAGATAAAGAACTGTTAAAAAAGGTAGCGGAGCTTGAGGGCATCCCGAAAGGCGCATACAACATCCGCAAGAACGGCAAGCTCCTCAATAGAGAGGTGTCAGCCAATATCAATATTGAGACAAATCCTCAGGGTAACGGGATAATAATCACCATTAAGCCCGGTACCAAAAATGAATCTGTGCATATCCCTGTTATCGTAAGCCAGGCTGGCCTGAATGATGTAGTCTATAATAACTTTATAATAGGCGAAGATTCAGACGTGACGATAATTGCAGGTTGCGGTATTCACTGCGGGTCTTCAAAGGATCAGGGTCATGAAGGCATACACGAGTTTCGTGTCGGCAGAAACGCAAAAATGAAATATGTTGAAAAGCATGTTGCACTCGGTGATGGAAAGGGTAAACGCAGCCTTAATCCCACAACAAAGGTCTTTCTGGAGCAGGATGCATACGCAGAGATGGAACTCTCCCAGATCGGAGGTGTTGATTCTGCAAACAGGCTTAATGAAGCAGAACTTGGGGCAGGCAGCTCAATGCTGATAACTGAAAGGGTCATGACTGACGGAAACCAGATAGCAACATCAAGGAATCAGATTATTCTTAAAGGTGATAACTGCAAGGCAAATATGATTTCAAGGTCAGTCATAAAGGGAGACTCCATTCAGAATTTTTATGCGACCCTTGATGCGCAGGCAAAGTGTTTCGGCCACATAGAATGTGACGCAATCATCATGGACAACGGGCGCAATGAAACCATTCCAGCGCTTAAGGCCGGGCACCCCGATGCAGAGCTCACACACGAGGCATCTATAGGCAAGATAGCAAATGACCAGCTCATGAAGCTCATGAGCCTTGGGCTCACATATGATGAGGCGGTCAACCGCATTATCCAGGGATTCTTGAAATAGGTTTATACCAGAATTATTTAAAGAATCCACTTCTTAATGAGATCATCAGATGAGTTTTACAACCTATTACCGGCCTTAATCCCTAATCTTCGGCCGAATATAGTGGTTTAAATTCCCACCCCTTTATGGTTGATCACATCGCTTAGTTTACGTAAAGTGGTTGAACATACTTTTTTAATACTTATAATTAGCCAAAAAGAGGGAGGTGCTGATATGCCGATATATGAATATAAATGCAATAATTGCGGAAACTGTTTTGAGCAACTGGTGTTTAATTCCAAAGAGGAAAAAGATATAACCTGTAGTAAATGTGGCGGGAAAAAGATAAAAAAGGTTATATCATCATTCTCATGCCTGAGCCAGGGAGGAGGATCATCCCTTTCAGGATGCTCACCAAAGAATGGATTTTCCTGAGCCAAATGAGAAATGTGACCGTGTGTCATATATGAAAAAGGATTCACACAAGTGAATCCCACAATTTTTAGTTAAAAAGGATTTAAACAAATGGCAATATTCTGGTTAATAGTGATAGTAGCTGCCTACTTTCTTCTCCAATTGGTTATTCTACCAAAACTTGGAATATCCACCTGAATGAAAGATGCCTGCCAGGTTGGCAGAAAAGACACCAAACATAAAAACGAAAAATAGATCAATTCAATAGAAATAATAGAAGCCTTATGGCTTCTATACTCCTTTACCAGCTTTACTCATCAAAGCCAAATTAACCTAATACACCAGCACCTTCATGCTTTGCTATAAGATTCGCCTCTGGCACTTCATAATCAACCGCCCGGTATTTTTTATAGTATGTTATCAGAAAATATAGTCCTATTGAAAACAAGGCAATACCCAGGCTATCTAACCACAAGGGTTGAAAGCTGTGTAAAAAGGAATCGGCAGATTGGTTATATCCTGGAATTTCTATCTTTATAAAATATTTGATAATAAACGGTTGTACATTAATAAGTAAATGGCAGAGTATACATGGTAACAGTGATCTGGTGGCGACAAAAATAAAAGCAGAGATAATCCCGAATATGAATGCTACTGCAAACTGATATGGGTTTACATGGAACAGCATAAACAATATCGCAGAGACTAAAACCGATTTTTTTATGCTGTACTGTGAAAGAAGCCCGTTTAAAATGAACCCTCTGAAAAACAACTCTTCCATTACCGGTGCCACTATTACTACTGCGATTATCGAGCTGGTGCCTTTGGAGACCAGGTCACTCATCAAAGTTCGGATAAATTCAGGCATCGGGAAAAAGTATCTAAAAATGTTGTCTATTTCTGAGCAGATTATTCCTGTTCCTAAGATAAGGAATAAGAGAGGTATAAAGATGACCATATTGAATTTTTCAAACCTGTAGACTTTCAGTAGTGGTAATTTTTTCTTCCTGTATCCCCATAGCATTATTAAAAGAAATCCCAGAGACGAAGGAATAATAATCGCCAGTGGATTTTTCATTAAATCATGATTACCACATATCGCTACAATAATACCGACAATAATAAACATTATTAATACCAAGATATTCTGAATTAATAAAACCATCAGAGTAAGGCCAATAGACTGTTTAACATTTGGGTAGACTGGTGTCATCTTTCACTCCTTATAATAGAAATACAAACAGTAACATCTTTTCATCATGGGAATTGTAGAGACCTGCAACTTATCATCTTGTTTAACTAACCAGTTGTGCTATCAAGGATATATCAACCACACCGGTAACAGGCAGCCCTTTTTCTGCCTGGTAATTTTTTATGCACTTCATAGATACCTGCCCGAAAACGCCGTCTGCCTTGATGTCAGTGCCATTGTCAGACAGACCCAGCTGCACCATCCTGACATCCAGACCCCTTAATAGTGGAGACTGCAAGGCCAGAGGGCGAGTTCCAGGCTGGGGGCCGTCATATGAGCCGCGAGGAGTTGCAGAAAGGGCATCAATTGATATTTCCACACCGCGCACTACCAGTGGGAGTTCCAGCCCCCAGTATCCCTGATCCATTAGCCGTTGTAAGGCATCCATGCGATAGACTGTAGCCCTCAGGTCAGCCCTTTTGTTAGTGGCCAGCCATTTTCGACGCACTTTTATATATGCCTTCACCCATTCATATTCACCTAAATTCTGGAGCCCACCTGCTGATTGGTGAGGTCTCGCATCCTGGCCCATGACCCATGCACATATCCGTCGTAGACCACGGTTGCGCCAAGAGCGCTCGTAATGTTAATTCCATTTGCGGCCCGTGCAGCAGGCTGCCAGTAATATTTATCAAAAAATATATCCTGTGTGTCACGCATGACAGTGTCGTCAGCAGTAGCCCGAAGTATATTATGAAGCTTCTGATCAAAGTCAAGGCTAAGATCAACTGCCTCCATACGCACGAGGTATGGTTCCAG
>JAFGFM010000164.1 GCA_016931115.1 Deltaproteobacteria bacterium
GCACCGGTATTGATTAACTGAGATGTGACAAATCTGAACATTCGATCATTTCCTGCTATATGATCATATATAGGATGAAGACCTAAATAATAGGTCCATATTTCTTCTGCTCGATATACGCTGACTATATTGTTGATTGGGGTTGATCCCTGTGGAATTAGTGGCAATATCTGTTGTGGCATGGCATCTTTTCCTCACACTTTCTTTAGTGTATTTAGCAGGGAAAAGGTGTCATGTTCATTTTCCTATGACAAGCCTTTATTTTCCCTATCCATCTTCCCTTTAACTGCTTACTTTTATTTACCTTTTACACTCATACCCACCTTCAGGCTTTTCAAGCGAGATCAAGGTTCCTGAATTTAAAGTTTTATTAAACCCTAGCTCAATTTAGATTAACAAACCAACAAAATTATACGTTGAGTGGTCAGTGGTATTTTTTAATGTACAAATTTTAAAGGGATTCTCTCCGGTTTTCTTTAGGCGGTGGATTTAGGAAAATTTAAGCCGCTTGACAATAACCTTTCCCGGTGATAAAAACTCCTCCGCTTTTAAGGAAAGGTAATGTTTTTAATGAAGTCGGTTTGTAAAAGATATTATGTGTTTTTTCGGAGGTTCAAGACAGTGCCGGATGGCATTGCGCTTCCCGTGTCTTATCGGGAAGAGTAACTAAAAATAATTTAAGGGCTGTTCACTAATAAAATGAACAGCCCTTTTTTATTGCCTTTAAAAAGGCGAAGGGAAAAGAAAAATGAATGCAAAGAGATGTAAACATGGGATGATAGAAGATCAATGTGGTGTATGTAAAAAATGGGAGCAGAACTGCTGGGAAAAGAAGGAAGAAAAGGAGCCTGCACATTATAATATGGAGAGCAGGAAGGAAGCACAGTCTTAAGAACCCTGTTTTCTGCATAAGAATATAAAAAAAGGGGGGCAAACGCCCCTCTTTTTTATTGGGCAATTATGGTGATTAATTTTATCGTTAGCCATGCTGAAAGCCCTTACCATAGTTAATTAACCCTGCCAGTTTTATAAAAGCTCTCTTTATTCCCACCCCGGTACCTGTTTCCTTGTTTATATTAATAAAATAAAGAAAATCTGTTTAATGAACTACAAATCTATGGTAATCAGACAATAACTTCTTCTAAAATTATCAAGCGAAAAAGATGAAAATATACCTTTTAAAAAAAATAAAA
The DNA here is from genome assembly GCA_016931115.1 of Deltaproteobacteria bacterium. GTDB lineage: Bacteria > Desulfobacterota > DSM-4660 > Desulfatiglandales > HGW-15 > JAAZBV01. The sequence continues at coordinate 1,194 of JAFGFM010000164.1, forward strand.
GAACACTTCAGCATAAAACTCTTTGTTGTATTCGGTTTAATAGCCTTTCTCATTTCCGGGTTTTTCACAGGTATCTTCCTTTTCCATCAAAATAACCTGCTCAATACCGCCACCTTGAAAAAGGGGTTGTTTCAGGTAAAGGCGCTTGCCCATAATGCCAGGATTGGTGTCTTTGCAGAGAATAAAGAGCTGCTGGATATCCCGGTTGAGGCGATTTCTCATGAGGATGAGGTATTGGAGGTTTTGGTTTTTAACATAGAAGGAGAACTGTTAAAAGAATACAGAAAACAGGTAAGAGAGACAGGTAAGAGAGTTAAAGGAAAGGGAGATGTTATTGAAAAGGATCTATTGATAAAAATAGGGGATACAATGGCCCCTGTTTATTTTGAAGACAGGAATGGATTCGAATTCTGGGCGCCAATACTATCAAGGTCTAACTATGCCTTGCCTCCATCACCTGGATTAGATGATATTCCACAGACGGTAGATAACCGCTTAATAGGTTATGCAATGGTAAAGGTTGGAAAGGAGCTATTAAACAGGCAGAGAAAAGAGCTGCTGATTACAAACTTGATTCTATTGATAATATTTTTGACGGCCTCATTTTTCGCCTCATATTTTGTAGCAAAGGGGATTGCAAAACCCCTTAACCGGCTGATGGATGGTGTCAATGCAATCAGTAAGGGGCTGGCTGCTGAAAAGATCTCTGTTGAAACAAGGGATGAAATAGGTTTGCTCGCTGAGGCCTTTAATGATATGGCGGAAGCCCTGAATAAAAGAGAGGATGAGCTGAAGGCTGTTAACCAGAAATTGACAGAACAGCATGAGCAGAGAAAGATGTTATCAAAGAGACTTATAGATCTGCTGGAAAAGGACCGTGAACAGGTTGCAATGGAGTTGCATGATCATGTTGGGCAGATCCTGACCTCCTTAAAGATTAACCTTGAGATTATCCAGGGGCAGGTGGGCTCTAATAACCCAGATGTTGAGCACAAAATTATTGAAAGTAAAGAAAGGGCGATTCAGGCTATCAGGGATATAAAAGATATTTCACGGGGTCTTAAACCCAGTGTCCTTTCGACCCTCGGTTTAATATCCTCTATTAAAGAGCTGTTAAGTGATATTGAGATAAATACAGGCATGGATATAAATCTCTTTACGCACAACATACCATCAATGCTTTCAAAGGAAAAGGAGCTTGCCATATACAGGATCACACAGGAGGCCATGAATAACATAGTCAAACACACACACGCCACCACTGTTCATGTCAGCCTTGTTATGAAAGGCCATAAAATAGCTCTGAGCATTGAAGACAACGGGACTGGTTTTGACCCGCAAAAGATAATGGAAAACACGCACGGGCAAAGCCCCTTTGGCCTGCTTATCATGCAGGAGAGGGCTGAACAGCTCAATGGGGAATTCAGCATTGAATCGGAAACAGGAAAGGGCACCTATCTGTTTGCGGAGATACCTGTATGATTAAAAAAATGGCCTTATCTATATAAATATTTGATGGATAAATGAATGACTAAGAGCACAATTGTACTGGCTGATGATCACAGGGTAGTTATTGAAGGCATTAAAAGCGCATTACGCGATGTCCCCGAGTTTGAGGTTATAGGAGAGGCAACTGATGGATGGGAGGCATTAAAGATTGCTGATGCACTGAGGCCGGACATAATGGTTCTGGATATCTCCATGCCGGGCTTAAGCGGTATTGAAGTAGTTAAGAGAATAAAACAAACTGTGCCTGACATTAAAATTGTCATCTATACTATGCATTCATCCAAAGAATTTGTTACTGACCTCTTCGGGACAGGAGTATCCGGTTATGTTCTCAAGGAAGACCCCGTATCAGATCTTATACTTTCCTTAAAGGCCGTAACAGATGGCGCGACATATGTCAGTACAATGGTTTCTAACTTACTGCTTAAGCATATGAAAGAACCAATTGAGGACCCCTTTAACAGCCTGAGTCTCCGTGAGCAGGAAATTTTTAAGAATCTGGCCGAAGGAATAAGCATAAAGGAAATAGCTGACAAATTATTTATTAGCCCTAAAACTGTTGAATCCCACAAATACAATGTGATGGAAAAGCTGAGGGTAACCTCACTAACAGAACTGACAAAGATCGCCATCAAAAAAAATCTTATCAAGTTTTAGTTTAATTAAGCTAAAATTTATTTTCCCCAAAAAAAATCAGGAATTTCCTGATTCACATATCTATTTCTTTTATGTATTGTTTCATCCATTTTAAATATTATGAAGAGACGCAATAAACCTTTAATGAATCTATTGTTTATTCCCTCCCGAACAACCTTTAGATTAATAGTCGCGTTTATTGCGTCTCTTCATAACAACCATGCCCGCAAAGACAGACATGGTATGATTGAAACTCAGTACAGCGTATGTGAAAAATGAGGCTTTACTCCTTTTTATAATAACAGACACCATTATATTTTATTGTCAAGAACATCACGAATAGTCTCTGCAAGATTCTTCATAATAACCGGTTTCATTACAAAGGCCCTTACACCTATTTTATGGGCTATTTCCTCATTTATCTTATCACTATATCCTGTGCAAAGGATAACAGGTATTTCTGGTCTTATAGCCATTACTTTAACGGAAAGGGCATCTCCTGCCAGGTTTGGCATGGTCATGTCTGTGATAATGAGGTCAAATTCTTCCGGGTTTTGCTGAAAAACCTCAAGCGCCTTCTGACTGTCTGTCATACCTGTTACTTTGTAACCGTATCTTTCCAGCATCCTGCCACTTATGTCCACTGCTGAAATTTCATCATCCACAAAAAGGATGTGCTCTGCACCCCTCAGGGTATCGGGGTCTATTTCATTACCGGTGCCGGGCATTTCCGCATCAACAGAAGGTAGATAGACATGAAATTCTGTCCCGGAACCGACCTTGCTTTCAACTGTAATATCTCCCCCATAGTCCTTTACAACACCATGGACAGTGGCAAGGCCCAGGCCTGTACCTTCACCAAATTTTTTTGTCGTAAAATAGGGTTCAAAGATCCTGTCAATAACTTCAGGGAGTATGCCTGTGCCTGTATCCCTTACTGTTAATTTCATATATTTACCGGGTATAAGATTAATAAATCTCTTCGGTATTTCATTTGAAATCTCTTCATGGTCAAGAATAACCTCTAAAAGCCCTCCCTTTTCTTTCATTGCATGGGCTGCATTAGTGCAAAGATTCATGACAATCTGATTTATTCGGGTCGGGTCTGCAAGAACTATATCCTTTTCAGTTTTTACCTCATATTTTATTTTTATAGTAGAGGGGATGGTTGCACGTAAAAAATTGATAGCCTCTTTAATTATCATGGATGATTTAATGACTATTTTTTCCTCTTCCCCTTTTCTTGCAAAGGTTAATATCTGTTTTACCAACTCTCTTGCACGCTCAGCAGCCTTTAATATTTCCTTCATATTGAACAGTAAGGGATCATCAGAAGGAAGGTCGTCCATGACCATTTCAGTATGCAACATAATCGGGGAAAGTATATTGTTAAAATCATGGGCAATTCCACCTGCCAGCGTGCCTATGGATTCCATTCTCTGCGCCTGCATGAGTTGTGTTTCAAGCATCTTCTGGTGAGTTACATCCCTGATAATTCCCTGGTATCCCCATATATCACCCTTTTCTGCCCTGCGAACGCTCAGGGTCAGCAGGCATATCAACTGTTTAGCATCTTTTCTTTTTAACCTAACCTCCATGTCTCTTGCATAATTGTCATGATCTACACTTCTTTTTAAGTTACTAAATTCATCTGGTTGCACAAACAGCACATCAAGCCCTTCTTCAAGTATTTCATCCTTAGTATAACCAAAAAGATCAACCGCTGCCTGGTTTGCATCCATAAATTTACCACGGGCGTCAATTAAAAAAATTACATCCCTTGACTCCTCAAAAAGGGTCCTGTACTTTGCTTCACTCTCTTTAATGGCCTGCTCTCTCCATCTAATGGATTCAACCATATTATTAAAGGCATTAGCAAGCTTGCCTATTTCATCCTTTGTCTCTACACTTATCTCACCTACGACTTTACCCTCTCCGACATTTTTAACCGCAACAGTTAATCTGTTGAGAGGTTTTGTGAAACGTTTCATTGCAGAGTACAGGAAAATAAAACCTGCAATGAAAAAGATAACTGCAATTATTACACTTCGGATAAAGAGGTTATTAAGCTGTTCGTTAAGCTTTTCTTTCCCCAGTGTTATCTGTACATAGCCAATGAGTCGGTCTTTTCCCTTAAAAAGGGGCTCTTCTGTGAAAATCGTTCCATTTAAAGAATTATCGTATCTTGAAAAGACCTGTGCCCAGAATTTTAGATTCCCATGATCTTCATAATTCAGGGGTTTGCCGGATTTTTTCAGACAGTCAAAAATATCTTTTACACCTGTGGTCTCATCCCTATCAAGTTTTGCTGATACTGCTTTACCCTCTCTAATTTTCTTTTTTAGCAACAGGCCATCCTGATTATATATCCAGATACCAAGAATATCTTCCCTTTGAAAGATGGATTCCACCGGGTCTTTTAACAACTCTTCATTTTCACTAAAAACGCCTATTCTCGTATTTTGGGCCAATACCCCTGCAAGCAGGCTACCGTCCCTGATAAGAGAATCATTAAGGGATTTACCTTCAAGGTGAATAAATACAGCTGTGAATGAAAAGAAGATAATAAAGACAAAAAGTGCAAAAAGAGTAAAAAGTTTTATACTGAAATTTTCATTCAGGGTTTTAAAAATATTAAGACTCACGAGATTAACCCTAACTAATCTTTTTTTAATGGTTGTTCCGCATCGGGTTTCAGTTCAATACCAATTTTAGCTGCTACTTTTTTGTTAAGGGTTATTACACCTTTTCTTGCAAACATACTCCTGCTTTCTATTTTACTGCCTCCGGCCAATATTTTTATCGCCAGCTCTCCAGCTTGCAGGCCCATATCATAAGGATCTACAGCAACTGAAATTAAAGCGCCCATTTCAAGGTATTTAGGTGAGAAGGTGAGTACAGGGATCTCTTTTTCCATTGAAGTAATCAGGAGAAGCTCCATTGACTCAGGCGTAAGCAGGGTAACATCAGGGAACATCCAGAATGCTTTTATGCTATCAGCCATAACTTTAAGTGAATTTGCAACATCACCGGGCTTTTCGGCCTTCCTGATAACAAGATTGATATTTGTTTTTGCTGCTGCCTTAGCAGCCCCTTCAGCCAGTTCTCCTGTGTTGTCAGGGTTGTATATCAATCCTATGTTATTGAGTTTGGGGATTGCACTAATAATCGCTTCCAGCTGTTTCTCCGGATGCACATTCATGCTTATTCCATAAAAGTTTTCTTGATTATCAATGATTTGATTGGGGGAGAGAACCATTATGTATATGACAGGGATATCCCTGATTTCCCTTACATTCATAAGTGCATCACGCCCAATAGCCAAAATCAGGGAAGGCTTTGTCCTTCCCATTTCATCCCTGATGTCGAAGGATGGTGCCTCTGTCAGGACAATCTGTCTTATCTCATGCCTCTGAGCGCTTAAAAATCCATTAAGGGCCTCATCATAAGGGGCAATCTTCACACTCTGAATAACAAATATTTCACCCTCAGCGAAGGCTGGCATCGCTGAAAAGATAAACAAAAAAATTATGAGTAAATATTTTTTCACGATTATCAAATTTAGA
>JAFGFM010000165.1 GCA_016931115.1 Deltaproteobacteria bacterium
CTGGATTTTATCGGTTATGTCCCGAATATTGTACCAACCGAACAATTTATAAACAGTCTGATGAATCTTATATGCTATCTTCCGGCTGGCGCTTGTCTTCTGGCCTTTGTGATAATGTCTTTTTATTCGCTTTCTGATAATAAAGTTACTGAGATTATGCAGATAAATACGGCAAAAAGGGCCGAAGCCAGATAATTTTATTTATACTTTTAAGGAGATGATCTCATGAAAAATAACACAAACCGAATCGTAATGTTCGTATTCACCGCCAAACCTTCGTGAATTGAGCGAAAAGGATGTAATTAATGTCCTTGATATTGTACGTAAAGAGTATAAAATTGATGAAAACCGGATATACCTGATGGGCCATTCCATGGGCGGGGCCGGTACCCTCTACCTTGGAAGCAAATATGCGGATATCTGGGCTGCCATTGCCCCCATAACGCCGGCAGCCTTTGGCATTGAGCCTGATGTGCTGGAAAAGATAAAAACCACCCCGGTGATATTTGTGCATGGGGCAACCGATGAAGTAGTACCGGTAGACATTTCCAGAAAATGGGTTGAAAAGGCAAAGGCATTGAACATGACATATGAGTATAATGAAATGGAGGGCATAACCCACGGGCCGGTGATCACAGCAGCACTTCCGAGTGTTTACGCATTTTTCAGTAAACACTCAAAATCAAAATAAATTATTTCAACAGGAGCAGCAAATGAAAAACCGATCAGCATTTTACATCTTATTATTTTTATTATCTTTCATGATACCATCTTCTCTAATCTGCGCTGAAGAAGGAAAGATAGTTGTAATGAACCCGAGGGGCATCCAGCCTGAAATACGCAAGATCCCCATGGCAAAACGGCCCGCAACACTGGATAACAAAACAGTTTATATTGTGGACACCAAATATCCCAACACAAAACCCTTTGTTGAAGAGCTGTATGCCGCATTAAAAACAAAATACCCAAAAACCACATGGGTTCTTAAGGAGAAGTTTGGCGGGTACATGGATGATGACCCTGCTCTATGGAAAGAGATCAAGGAAAAGGCATCAGGCGCAATAGTACTGGTAGGCCATTGAAGCAGCTGCTCTCCGGCAGTTGTCGGCCATGCAGTTACCATTGAAAGAACAGGCGTACCTGCAATCCCCTTGATTACCATGCGGTTTCAGGAACTGGCATCCACTACAGCCTTTAAAAAGGGGATTCCAAATCTGCGTATACACTATACCCCTCATCCCATTACAGACAGACCTGCTGAATTATGCAGGGAATATGTTGCAGGTAATGACCCTGTATCAGGTAAACCAATGCTTGAGGAGATTTTTTCAGGACTGACCATGCCCCTTTCAGCAATAGATGCTAAAGCTGGTTTTCTTGAGAGAGAACCCAGGCCGAGGTTTTTCCCTGCTGATACCCCTGAAAACCTTATGGAGTTTTTCTATAATCAGGGTTACACAGATGGGAATCCAATCATCCTCCCGACCGAAGAAAAGGTTAAGGAGATGCTCAATGCAACAAGCCATCAGCCTGATGAATGGGTAGGCCAGATGCGCCCCTCTCCTCCACATGAGGCATGGTACTATACAGTTGAGATGGTTGCAGTTAATGCGGTAATGGCAGGCGCTAAACCTGAATACTTCCCTGTAATTTTAGCAGTAGCCTCAAAGGGCGCCACATCCATGATCAGCTCCACATCCTCCTTTGCCCGAATGGTAGTGGTAAACGGCCCGATCGTGAAAGAGATAGGCATGAATACCGGGATAGGCGCTATGGGGCCAGTAAACCGGGCCAACTCAACAATAGGAAGGAGCTGGACACTTATCTCTAAAAACCTTGGTAATTCCGGAAAGCCGGGCGAGACCTACCTGGGGAGCCAGGGAAACCAGCTTAACTATAATAACATCTGTTTCCCGGAAAATGAGGAAGGTCTGCCCAAGGGATGGGAGCCCCTGCATGTGCAGAAAGGTTTTGATAAGTCCGAGAGTGTTGTCAGCGTATTCAGCGGATGGAGTTTAAATGACATAGCCTGGTATTCACCCCTGCCCCAGCATGAGGTCATAAGGGGATGGCTTGAGCATTTCTTCTCCTTTGGTGTTACTCAGGCGACACTTATTCTGGACCCCATAGTTGCCGCCGATGTAGCATCAAAGGGATACAATACTAAAAATGCCTTTGCAAAATACCTGATTGAAAAAACAGGGACCCCTGGCTGGCTCTACTGGTCAGAAAACAGGGACAACCTCAAAAAGGCCAAAGAGGGTATTGAACCTTTTGCCGGGTGGCTTAAAAGGGGTGAAGATGCAGTTGTGCCTGTCTCACGTTATATGGGTAGAAGAATGGGCGGGTCTGGCCTGCTTGCCACAACTGAAAATAATGAGTCTATAACTTCCATACATATAGTAGTTACTGGCGGCGGGACAAATACCTTCTGGTCAGGTGGTGATTTTGGTTATATAGGAAGCACATCAGTGGATTTCTGGAGATAGGAGGTAAAAATGAAAAATAAAATATCTATATTATTGTCCGCCTGTATTTTCCTGTGCCTGATAGCAGCCCCAGGGAGCGCCCTTGCACAGTTTAATTCATCAAAGAACCCCGCGCCCATTGGTTCACCGGTAAAGGACATGGTTGAGCTGGGGTCTGTATATTCAAATATATATGACATTACCATCACAGTACTTGAAACCGCGAGGGGTAATGATGCAATGAGACTTCTCAAAAAGGCCGATTCAAAAATTAAAAAGCCTTCAAAAGGTTTTGAGTACATACTTGCCAGGGTAAGGTTTGAGATGAAGGCAAGGGCAGTATCAGACAAATTGACCATTATTATAGGGGACTCACCTCTTCAGTGGATTGCACTAACATCAGAGCTGACTGAATACACAGGGGTTTCAGTAACAGTACCTGAGCCTGCATTAAAGGGCACTGTGAAACCCGGTGATGCACTTGAAGGTTGGGTGGCATTTGCTGTAGACAAAAAGGACAAAGGGCCAATAATGGTGTTTGACCCGGATACAGGTGGTGCAACAGGCAGGGGAAAGACCCTGTTCTTTAAACTGTTTAAGGATTAATAGCTGTAGGGGTAGACCTGCTTGCCGAGCCATAGCTTTTCCGACCAACATAGTATTAACGACGTTGGTTAGCGACGGCGGGCGTGTCTACCCTGATTCATGTTTTATTATGTACGGGCAACCCCCTGTGTCTGCCCTGTTTCATGTTTTATTAATGTAGGGGCAGACCTGCGTGTCTGCCCTTTTTTTTATTTTATTGTAGAGACAGGTTCTTGTCGCGCCATAGCCTTACTGCGACGGCGGATCAAACCCGTCTCTACGTAATAGATATCTGATTCAAAATTCAGGCATCAAATCACATAAGATTAAATAATATTTTTCCGGGCCGACACACACGCCGTCACTAAAGTTATGGTGCGGCAAATAGGTCAGCCCCTACAATATCATGTTTTCCCTTGTTCCCATGCGCCCCATGCGCCACATGGGAACACTGTTTTTGACACTCTGCGTCTCACTTTCAAAAAAGATTCCCGCTATCTTATCATGTTGAAGTCTTTGAATATGGAGAGATATACATATCGTTAAGGGGTCTTTAGTAGGGTCGGGATTTACTCCCGACCGGTATTTTATTTATTAAAACAGCATCTTAAAACTGGTGGGGTATAAAACCCCACCCTACTGATTCTGTTTCAGGGAAGCTATCTGTAGCTCCAGTTTCTTGATCGCTCTCAATACCCGGTTGGCCTGAAAGTGCATGGCAAACCACAGCTTGCTTACCCAGGCTCCAACTATACATATTAATGATATCCATCCCCATTTCAACATGCCCGCGATATCGGGTGAGACATTGAAAAAGCGGATACAAGCATATATTGCGATAATGGTCAGTAAGATAAGGATAATATATGACATCCGGTTTATCCAGCCCAGACTACCCTTGAACATGCCCATTGCCTGCTTAACATAATTTGGTTCTTCGTCAAGACGGGCCAGAAAATCCTGGTCTTCCTGTGACAGGGATTGAAATATGGCCTTGTCCAGATTATCTATATCTTTATTACTCATGATCTTTTCCTCCTGATCAGGTCATAACAGCGCCTTGAGACAATGGAATATGACCAGGCTGGAAAACGCGACACATCATTAAGCTTTCTGAGCCCCGGTATGATCTGGCTCCAGGCCTCCTGCACCATATCTGCCGCACCTTCATAATGACCCAGCAGCCTGCTTGCATGTGCATAGTGCCTTGGCCACCAGCGCCTGGCCAGTTTTTCAAGCGCCTCCCTGTCACCATCCAGTGCCATAAGCACTAATATATCGTTAAAGACCCGATCTACATTTCCTGACATCTCAGAATAATTTCCTTTTTACCCATACAGTCGTTTGAACGACCTAAATGGTTCAATAGCAATATTTAAATATTAAATTATATGTTGCACTAAGTATACATTGGAGCAAATATAAAAACCTATATTTTTACCACGGAGAGCACGGAGTTCACGGAGTAAAAAATCAAGGAAAATCATCATTGTAGATATTTTAACAACAAGCCATTTTTAATGTAGGGGCTGACCTGCGTGTCTGCCCTGTTTTTTGTTTTTATTGTAGAGACGGGTTCTTGTCGCGCCATAGCCTTGCTGCGACGGCGGATCAAACCCGTCTCTACGCAATAGGTATCTGATGCAGAATTTTCAAACTCAGGCAAGTTGGTATGGGTGGTTGTTCCGGGCGGACACGCAGGTCCGCCCCTACGAAATCCGTTTCAAAGAGGCAATCTGCTACTCAAGTCTCTTTATGATTTCGCTTAATCCTAAGCCAGTGTTACATCAATTATGAAAGATAATTTGACCCTTTAGACAAGATGGTTTAAAAAGGATTCCGGTCAAAACATTTAACAAATTAGATACATCAGCTCAGTAGAAAAGTATTACAGGAGGGCATCATGAACCAGATACTCATAGGAAAAGGAGAACAGCAGGTCCACCTTTTATCAAAATATGGTAACCGCCACGGGCTTATTGCAGGGGCCACAGGTACAGGTAAGACTATCTCCCTCCTTCTGCTTGCTGAAGGCTTTTCACGCATGGGTGTGCCTGTATTTATCTCTGATGTTAAAGGCGATGTTGCAGGCATTGCAATGCCAGGCACCATGAACGATAAGATACAGCAGAGGATCACCCAGATAGGCATTGAAGGTTATGTAAACGAGCCTTCTCCATCAGTATTCTGGGATATCTATGGCAAACTGGGCCATCCTGTGCGCGTAACCATCAGTGAGATGGGGCCTGCCCTCTTAAGCCGCATACTTGAGCTTAACGATACACAGTCCGGAACCCTGGAGGTTGTCTTTAAGCTTGCAGATGAACAGGGGCTGCTTTTACTTGACCTTAATGACTTCAGGGCCATCCTGGGCTTTATCGCCGAGAACAGTAAAGAGGTATCAGCACAATATGGCCTTGTAAGTAAACAGTCGATTGCCGCCATACAGCGTTCTTTGCTAGCTTTTGAGCGTGAAGGCGGTAACCAGATGTTCGGTGAGCCTGCACTTGATTTAACTGACCTTATGCGGACAGACCTTTCAGGGCGCGGTATTATAAACATACTTGCCGCTGATCAGCTTATCCTTAAGCCAAGGCTCTATTCCAGCTTTCTTTTGTGGCTTTTGTCCGAGTTGTTCGAGAACCTTCCTGAGGTGGGTGACCTTGATAAGCCAAGGCTTGTATTTTTCTTTGATGAGGCGCACCTCCTGTTTGATGATGCCCCTTCAGTGCTTCGCCAGCGCGTGGAGCAGGTTGTAAGGCTGATCCGCTCAAAGGGTGTGGGGGTCTACTTCTGTTCTCAACTGCCTGATGACCTGCCGGGCGAGGTACTGGGCCAGATGGGTAACCGCATACAGCATGCATTAAGGGCCTTTACCCCCCGCGACCAGAAGGCTGTAAAAACTGCTGCCGAGACCTTTGTAGTAAACCCCAGACTGGATGTGGCCTCTGTAATATCAACACTCGGTGTAGGCGAGGCACTGGTATCAACACTCCAGGAAAAAGGTGTGCCCATGCCTGTAGAGAAAACAATCATATGCCCGCCACGCTGCCGGATGGGGACAATAACCCCTGATGAGCGTGCTGCAATACGTGCACGAAGCCCTATCGGGATAAAATATGATAAACCCCTTGATCGTGAATCAGCATACGAGATATTAAACAGGCGGGCGCTTGAAAAGATTGAAATGCCTGAGACCAGAGGGAGAGAGGTTAAGGCGGAGAAACCGGCTGAAAAGGGTATGCTCGGCAATATCTTATGGGGTACCGGCAGGAGGCAGGGCATGGTTGAAACAATGGCCAAGCAGGCTGTGCGCACTGTAGGAAGCCAGCTGGGAAGACAGATTGTGCGCGGGATACTTGGTGGGATCTTCGGGGGTAAAGGAGGCAGGTAATTTCACCACGGAGGACACGGAGAACGCGGAGAAAGGCCTTTTATTATTTTATCAATAATAACTATTGTTTTTCTTAACACCCTTCGCGTCTTTGCGGTTCAATTTCAGCCTGTCACTTCAACC
>JAFGFM010000019.1 GCA_016931115.1 Deltaproteobacteria bacterium
AATTTCATTAAGGTAAACCTCCGGCTTTGCCGGAGAGACTCCCAGAGTTTGACAATTCCGGGAGTATAAGTAAGCCTCCAAGAATTGAACCGCTCAAAGTTCAGGAAAAGGAGGCTTACAATGAATGATATGGAAAGTTTAAAACACACAGTATGGGATTGCAAGTACCATCTGGTATGGATTCCTTAGTATAGGAAAAAGGTTTTATATGGCAATCTGAGGAAATATCTTGGAGAAATGTTACAGGATCTTGCAGCACAAAGAGAATGTAAAATACATGAGGGACATCTGGTAGGAGATCATGTACCTATGTTGATCTCAATATCTCCAAAATATTCAGTGTCTCAGGTTGCAGGATATATAAAAGGAAAAAGTGCGATATATATAGCTCGCACATATGGTGGACGTAAGCAAAACTTTACTGGTCAGAATTTTTGGGCCAGAGGTTACTATGTTTCAACGATTGGTCGTGATGAGGAGGTTATCCGTCAATACATCAAGAATAAGGAAAAGAGGGATAGAGACCTCGACCAGCAAATGAGTATGTTTTAAGGAATGCCACCTTTAGGTGGCTAATGGTTTTATCACCGCTTTGAGCGGTTCATAATTCAAGCCTCCGGCTTTGCCGGAGGTCATGACTCAAAATCTTAAAACATGAATCGTAATGAGCAAGGATTTTAGTTCACTAAAAATAAAAAGTCGTAAAACAATAAAGATATTAAAACTGTAAGACAAAAGACTGATAAGACATTCTTTCTTCTATGAAAGCTGAAGGCTCCTTTATTCAACATATGCTGCAAGACCCTTAAGGTATTCTCCTTCAGGGTGATAAATATCAACTGGGTGATCCTTTGGCTGACTCAGCCAGTGCATGATGCGGATGTTCCTTCCTGCCTCTATTGCGGATGCAATAACTGTATCCTGAAACAGGCGCCTGGCAACCGTCTGCGAACAGGAAAAGGTGAACAATATGCCTCCTGGAGTGATCTTTTTAATGGCTGCGCTGTTCAGTCTTTTATAACCTATAACCGCCTGATGCCTTGCATTAAGCCTTTTTGCAAATGCAGGTGGATCAAGTATTATCATGTCATATTCGCCACACGACTGAAGATAATCAAACACATCGGCGGTAAAGTTCTCATAGTTTGTTATCTTGTTAAGCTGCATATTCTCTTCGGCAATAGTTAAAGCGGCCTTTGATGAATCCACACTGTGCACTTCCCTTGCATTGCATGAACCGGCATATACTGAAAAACCACCGGTATAACAGAATGTATTAAGCACACGTTTGCCTGAAGAATATTTACCAACCATAGTGCGGTTTTCACGCTGGTCAATAAAAAACCCTGTTTTCTGACCTGTTACCCAGTTGACAATGAATTGTCTGCCATTTTCCATCACAACGCCTGACTCTTCAGCTGAGCCAAGTATATATCTGTTTTCGACATCTCCATGTCTCACGTGAAGTGTCTCTTTACTCTTGTCATACACGGCCTTTAGCCTCTTACCCAGCACCTCGCTTATTGTTTCTGCTATCAGACTACGGCTCAGGTACATGCCCATGGAATGGGCCTGTAATACTGCTGCGCCGTTATAATAATCAACAACAAGACCTGACAGGCCGTCACCTTCTGCAAAGATAAGCCTGAATACATTTGTATTCGGATTTTCGGCAATACCTATGCGTTTTCTGTATTCCCAGGCGCTCTGTATCCTTTTTCGAAATAGGCTCTTTTCATCAGAGGGTGTAAATGAGAGTATCCTCACAGCAATGCTTGTTCCTGACTGATAGTGCCCCATGCCCAGGAATTCACCATTATGGGAATATATATCTACCATTGTACCGTCTGGAATCTGTTCATTACCCGTTTCCTTTATTGCACCGGAAAAGACCCAGGGGTGACGCCGCATCAACGATGCCTCTTTTCCCCTTTTGAGTATTAATGACTGTCGTTCATTCTTCATTTCATAAAACCTGTTATCATTGGATAATATTTGCTATCCAGTTCATTTAGGATAATTCATAATTTCATATTTAAAGACGAATAAGAATTTTCACTGAATTTTTAATGGTTAGTAACAGAACCTTATCAAACCGTCAATATATGCGACATAAAATATGGAAAATAAAATGAGATTGATTCATGTAACTATGATAGGAGCTGGCAGGTATTTTTAGAAAAAATTATACCCCGTCTGCAAAAGGCGGGGTATAATTTTTATGATCATGTGGAAGATCGTTTGCAGTAGTTCAAGTATAAGTCTGCTCAGTATGATATAACCCGGTCTTACCTTGCACCTTGTGCCTTGAACCCTGTGCCTTTTATTTTACTCGTGCCTCAGAGCCTCAATCGGATCAAGCTGTGCCGCTTTTTTTGCTGGTACAAACCCGAATACAACACCTACTGCGGCAGAGAACATGAAGGCAATCAATACTATCCCAGGGCTTACAACAAAAGGGATGCCAAGCAGCATGGCCAGCAGGCCAGCGGCTGAAAGGCCCAGTGTTATTCCTATTGCCCCGCCAAGTGAAGAGAGCACCACTGCCTCAAGGAGAAACTGCTTTAAAACCTCATTTTCCAGGGCTCCTATGGCGAGTCTTATGCCTATCTCTCGTGTACGCTCCGTAACAGAAACAAGCATAATATTCATTATGCCGATACCTCCAACAAGCAAACTTACTGCGGCAACAGCCCCCAGGAGTCCAGTAAGCACCCTTGTTGTACTTGTAAGCATGGAGGCAATCTCTTTCATATCCATTACAGAAAAATCATCACCCTGTGTTCCCTTTGATCCAGGCCTTCGCTCCCTCAGGAGCCCCTCAAGTTCCTTTTTTACCTTCTCAGTTGAAGCACCATCAACAGCGGATACCATGATCGATGATATATCTCTTTTGCCTGATATCCTTCTCTGGAATGTTTTTAAAGGGATAAGCACAAAATCATCCTGATCCCTTCCAAAACCCGCCTGCCCCTTTGATTTGAATACCCCTATTATTTTAAATGCGGTCTTTTTCAGCCGTATGGTCATGCCTATTGGGTCTTCAGCTCCAAATAAATTCTTCTTTGTACTTGCACCTACTATACAGACAGATTTACCGCCGCTGATTTCGCCATGTGTGAATTCACGGCCTGTATCAATCTCCCAGTTCTGGGCTTTTAGATAATCGTTTGTGCTTCCTGTGACGGATGTAATCATGTTTTCATTGCCATAAATGATCTGTATCATACTGCTTGAAACCGGCGCTACGGCTGCAAGCGAGCTGATCTGGTTTCTTATGGCCTCTAGATCCGAATCTTCAAATGGCTGTGATTCCATCCTGGCGCCGCCTCCTGGTCCGCCCCTGAATGCCTGACCAGGCCTGATCTGAAGAAGGTTGCTGCCGAGTTTTGATATGTCATTAGTAACCTGTGCGGTTGCACCGCTTCCAAGTGTAACCATTGTAATGACTGCCGCAACGCCTATAACAACGCCAAGTATAGTCAGGGTAGAACGCATAAGATTGCGTCTTATCTCCTTGAGTGCAAGAAGGATAGTCTGATACCACATTATAATTTTCCTCCATTATGCATGTCATGATCAATCAGCCCGTCTTTGAACCGGATTGTCCTTTTCGCATATTCCGCCATGTCCTTTTCATGGGTTACCATGACTATTGTTATATTCCTGGTATTATTCAGATCGGTCAGCAGGTTCATGATCTCTATGCTTTTTTCAGAATCAAGATTGCCTGTTGGTTCATCTGCGAGAAGTATTTCAGGATCAGTTACAAGCGCCCTTGCAATAGATACCCTCTGCTGCTGGCCTCCTGATAATTCTCCCGGGGTATGTTTTTCCCATCCGGTCAGGCCGACTGCATCAAGTGCCTTTCTTGCCATCACCCTTCTCTGTTTTATATGTATGCCCCGGTAAAAAAGGGGCAGCTCGACATTTTCAAGGGCGGTTGTTCGGTTAAGCAGGTTAAAACCCTGAAAAACAAAACCTATATAATAGCGGCGAAGCAGGGCGCGTTGTTGTCTTGAAAGAGATTTAACGCTTATTCCTTTAAACAGGTAATCGCCATCAGTCGGAGAATCAAGGCATCCGAGGATGTTCATACAGGTCGATTTTCCTGAACCGCTCGGCCCCATTACAGCGACAAATTCACCGTTATTTACCTTGAAATCCACCCCTTTCAGGGCTGTCATGGAGGCCTGTCCTGTCCCATATGTTTTTATAACACCCCGGAATTCTATTACACAAGAGTCTTCACTGGATTTTAGTTGATCCATTACTACTGTCCTTCCATTCCTGTTATTATGCTCATTCCGGGTTCTATCTGGCCTGATATTACCTGCGTATAGTTACCATCGGTTGACCCTGTGGTTATTTCTACCTGTACAGGGTTATTATCCTTTAAAATCCATACCTTTTTGCTTGATGTCTCCTTCTTTTCAGGCTGGTTGCCAGTGTTTCTGAATCTCCTGGGAGGCCCGGGCATCAGATTGCTCATAAAACCTCTGTTGCCTGTCCTGGTATCAACGCCCTCTTTTATAAAGGGTGGTTCAAACCTTAATGAGGCATTTGGCACAAGTATTGTGTCTTTTATATTATCTACTATTATCTCTGCTGTGGCTGTCATGCCGGGCCTTAAGGATAGATCTTTATTATCAACAGTAAGACGTGTTTCATAGGTTACTACACCCTCTGATGCTGATGAGCCGAATTTTACCTGTAATATCTTTGCATTAAAAGTACGTTCAAGGTACGCGTCAACCGTAAAGGTGGCATCCTGGCCGTTTTTAACTAAGCCTACATCAGCCTCATCAATAGCAACACGCAGTTCCATCTGTGTAAGGTCTTCTGCAAGTGTAAAGAGAACAGGTGCCTGAAAAGAGGCGGCAACTGTTTGACCAGGTTCGATATCTCGGTTAAGTACGATTCCATTGATAGGAGATTTTATCACCATCTTGTCCAGGTCTGTAGAATTGGCCTCAAGAGTTGCCTTTGCCTGTGAAACCTGGGCCTTTGCTGATGCCAGTGATGCGTTGGCCCGCTTTACTGCGGCCTCGGCAGAATCGATCTCATTCTGTGATGGTATCTTTTTACCGCTTAATTCCCACACATGTAAAAGACGTTTAAGTTCACTCTGCATCTCCATAAGGGTAGCCTCCGCATCAAGTACCTTTGCATTGGCTGATTCAAGGGATGCCTTTGACTGTTTAACCTGGGCCTCAAGTTTTGATGGGTCGATTGTGGCAAGTATCTGGCCTTTTGTTACATGATCATTAAAATCGACCTCAACAGTCTTTACTATACCCGATAACTCACTGCCAACATCTACCTGATTTCTGGGCTCAAGACTCCCTGTGGCACTTACAGTTACAGTGAGTTCACCCTTTTCTACCTGTTCTGTTTCATAGAGCTCTGAGGCGGGTTTATTGTCTTTGCCCATTACCAGTGACAGAAGGACAATTATAAAAATAAAAATGGCAATAATGATTATGATTTTTTTCAATCTGCCCTTTTTGCCATGGCCGTTGTGCAATTCAAGATTTTCTGCTAACTGCTTTCTGTTTTCTGTTCTATCCATAATTAGCTCCCTGCTACATATCTGTTGTATCGGGTGACCATCCGCCGCCCAATGTTTTGTAAAGAGTTATAAAATTCAAGGTGATCTGCCCCTCATTCTGGGTAACCTGATCCTGTAATGAAAGAAGTGTCCTCTGTGCCTCCAGGAGTACCTGGAAATCAACCAGACCTGAAACATACTGCATCCTGGAGAGTTTAAATGCCACAGTAGCCGCATCAAGCGCCTTTTTCAGAGAGGTCTCTTTCATCTTTTCATATATGCATGAGGCCAGTGCGTTTTCGACCTCTTCAACTGCCGATAAAACAAGAGCCTTGTACTGTATGAGCAGACGCTCTGCCATTGTTGATTGAATCTCTATATTTTTCCTGATTGCCCCTGCCCTGAATACAGGCCATGATATTGATGGCCCTATACTGCTTGTAAGGCTGTCACTGTCAAAAAGAGAGCCTGCTGAAGAGGCATTTACCTTAATAGACCCTGAAAGTGTAATTTTCGGATAAAGATCGGAAACAGCAGCCCCTATCCTTGCTGTCTGAGCGGCCAGGTCACGTTCTGCCTTTTTAAGGTCAGGTCGCTGCCTTAATAGATCAGCAGGTATGCCTGTTTTAATGGCATCCTTGAGAACAGGCACAGGCTTTATATTGCTCAACTCCTCCTTCATCATACCCGGAGTTACCCCTAAAAGTACGGCGATACGGTTTTGCGCCTGATCAATTCTTGATTGTAGGGCAGGGATCTGAGACCGTGTCTGTTCAAGGGTATATTCCGATTTTTTAAGATCAAGCTCTGTAACAAGCCCTGCCTTGAACCGCCATGTGACTATTTCATAGGTCTCTTCCTGTGCTTTCAGATTTGAGTTTGTGACATCCATCTCTGCCTGGTAAAGCCTTAAATTTACATAGTTTGAAGCAACCTCGGCTGTGAGGGAGACCAGTACATCATTAAGCGAGGCGTTTGCTGACTCAAGATCAGCATCAGATGCCTCTAATGACCGCCTTATACCACCGAAAATATCTATCTCCCAGCTTGAATCCACCCCGGCCTGATACATTTCACTGCTGTTCCGGGAAGAGTGGCTCCTTGTCCCTGAAGCGGATGATGATACGGTGGGGTATTGATCTGCCTTGCTGATCCCCCTTCTTAATCTCGCCTCATTAAGTCTGGTAAAGGCCTCTTTAAGAGAAAGGTTGTTTGCCACAGCCCTTCTTATTAGATCCTCAAGCACAGGGTCATCAAAAGATTTCCACCAGTTGACAATGTCTGAATGGTCTGTTTCAGGTGTAAGTTTGTCCGACAGACCGGTATGCCATTTTTCAGGCATCTCCATTACCGGCGGTCTGTAATCAGGCCCTACCTTGGCACAAGCTGTTATGGAAAGAATAATCAGAGGGATCATTTTAATCAGACTGTTTATTATTCCTTCTTTTTTAATCATCATTTATTTTAACCTTTCACATAATCTGTAACTAAAGCAAACGAATATAATCATACTATATTTATAAATAGTAAAAAAAATTTATCAGGAAGGTAAAAGAATGTAAAAAATATGTAAAAAATTGTTAAAAATCATTTTATCTCAGTGAGGTTACTTTCTTATAACCTTAATATTTCGGTATCGTTATCTGAATTCATAAAAGATTATTTAAATAGCTTCTTGTTTGACCAATCAGTTTTATCTTTTACACCTCTATTTTTTTCAGCTGTTCCTCAATCATGGGAAGTGCGGTCCCGGATTTTTCCTCTATAAAAATATCTGAATCGGTAAATGAATATTCCAAATTTATCTCTATCACCTTTGCGCCATTCCTCTTTGCTGTTACGGGCAGATATGCAGCAGGATAGACAGTGGCAGATGTGCCTGCAAGAATCATGACGTCGCATGAGGCAGCATATTCTTCAGCCTCTGAAAGTACGGCAGGTGGCAAATCTTCTCCAAAGAGCACAGTGTTGGGTTTAAGGACACCACCACAGGTACAGTGCGGCACATCACCTGGAGGTATATCTGGCGCAATGTATTCCTTCCCGCAGGAGATGCAGAAGATTTCCCTGAGAGAGCCATGTATCTCCAGCACCTTTTTTGAGCCTGCCTTCCTGTGCAGACCGTCTATATTCTGCGTGATAATACATTTGACAATACCTGCATTTTCAAGACTGGCCAGTGCAAGATGACCCTGGTTAGGTGAATAATCATTGTATTTTCGAATAAAATCACCCCTTATACTCCAGTATTTTGAAGGGTCTTTCATGAAGGTATCAATCGATGCATATACGGTTGGGTCATAACTGTTCCATAAGCCCCCCTTTGACCTGAATGTAGGTATCCCGCTTTCAGCAGAAATTCCTGCACCGGTAAGTGCAATGCATTTTTTGCTGCTGCCGATTATTTTTGCTGCCTCGTTAAAAACTTGATTCATGTTTTTATAACCTTCCTGATACATATTATTTAGTGTTCAGCAAATGATATGCCAGTTAAACAATGGCAAATATAACATAATATAACCTGATAATAAATATAAACGTTGAAAAATCGTCACAAAACTGGTTATAAAATATCCTTATAAGAATATATTATGGATACATAGTATCCACTGTTGAGGTTGATGCTTTTAATTCCCTTATTCAAATTATATAAGAAAAGGAATTCTTTATTTCAAATATTCAGAAAAACATATAGATATATTCCAGATTAATGATAAAGAAGAATATAAAAATATTACCTTTTTATAATCATTTTCTTGATTTTTATTATTTAGCGGGTATAATTAGCCACTTTTTTACAAGAACGTTACCATTTAGTAAAGTTAAATAATAATAAAGAGCTATTCAGGCATCAGAGAAGGTAAAAGAGACAGGGGATGAAAACTTTTTTAGTTACTACATTCTATTTTTTAGCAGCATTTTAACCGTTGCGACTAATATAGTTAATGGCCACGGTTTAAAGTGGAAAATATGAATCTGAAGTCTTCGCCCTGGTTAAAGTTACTTGTTTTTGATGCCTTATTTATTCACGGCTTAAGAAAAGATGGGAATGGAAATAAAACTAAAAGATAAAGCGGCAATCAGTATAGATGCAGGCAGCATAACCGCTCTTGAGGCCCTTAACAGGCTTGGTGTAAGAGGGGTAGAGAATATAGTGGCCCTCAGGGTAAATGAGGAGCTGTGTGACCTCTCCGCTGATCTGAAAGGTGATGCTGTTATTGAGCCGGTTTATATCAACACTGAAGAGGGTGTCGATATTATCAGGCACAGCACCTCCCATGTGATGGCAATGGCTGTAAGGGAGCTTTTCCCCGGCGTAAAGGTGACAATCGGACCTTCCATAGAAAACGGCTTTTACTATGATTTTGATTATGAGCGGCCATTCAAGGAAGAGGATCTACTCCTGATTGAAGAGAAAATGAATGAGATTATCAAACAGGATCTTCCATTCAGTCGTAAGGTTCTTTCGAAATCTGAGGCTATAGAATTCTTCAAAAAACAGGGTGAAAACTATAAGGTAGAAATCATAGAGGGTATAGATGCCGAATCTGTATCTGTTTATACTCAGGGGAGTTTTTCAGACCTGTGCAGGGGGCCGCATATACCTTCTACCGGCAGGATAAAGGCCTTCAAGCTTACAAAGGTGGCAGGTGCCTACTGGCGAGGTGATGAAAAGAGGGCAATGCTGAGCCGGATATATGGCGTCGCCTTTGCAGATCTTAAAATACTTAAGTCATATCTGCAGAAACTGGAAGAGGCAAAAAAGAGGGACCATGTAAAACTCGGAAAACAGCTTGAACTCTTCAGCACCCATGAAGAGATAGGCGCCGGCATGATTGTCTGGCATCCGAACGGTTACATGCTCAGGCACCTGATAGAGCAGTTTGAGATAAATGAGCATTTCAAACGCGGCTATGAAATGGTTAAAGGGCCTGAACTCTTAAAGACTGATCTGTGGCAGAAATCGGGTCATTTTGATAACTACCGTGAAAACATGTATTTTACTGTTATAGATGAACAGTCATACGGTATAAAGCCCATGAACTGCCTCTCTCATATGCTTATATATAAATCAAAGATCAGGAGTTACAGGGATCTGCCCAAGAGATACTTTGAACTTGGCCTGGTGCACAGGCATGAACGCTCAGGCGTTTTACACGGTCTGACACGGGTGCGTGAATTTACTCAGGATGATGCACATATCATCTGCACGCCCGATCAGCTGGGTAATGAAATCAAGGGCGTCCTTGAATTTATCAAGGATGTAATGGGAATCTTCAATTTTAACTATGAGCTTGAGATCAGTACAAGACCTGAAAAGGCGATTGGTTCTGATGAAGACTGGGAAAGGGCAACCAGTGCACTTATAAACGCGGTCAAAGACCTTGGCCTTCCCTTTGAAATTAATGAAGGTGATGGTGCCTTTTATGGCCCCAAAATAGATGTAAAGCTTAAGGATGCACTTGACCGCAAATGGCAGTGCGCCACGGTACAGTGTGATTTTACCCTGCCTTTAAGGTTTGAGCTCTCCTATATGGACCAGGATGGCCAGAGACAGCAGCCGGTAATGATACACAGGGTTATTTTAGGTTCCATTGAAAGGTTTATCGGGGTATTGATAGAGCATTATGCAGGGGCCTTCCCGATGTGGATCGCACCCATGCAGGCGCGCATACTTACTGTTACTGACAGAAACAATGAGTTTGCGAATTCTCTTTTAACATCCCTTAAAGAGGCAGGGTTCCGTGCAGAGGCGGATCTCAGAAATGAGAAACTTGGTTTAAAGGTAAGAGAGGCCCAGATTCAGAAGATCCCTTATATGCTTGTTGTTGGGGATAAAGAGGCGGAACAGGGTGGTGTAACTCCCAGGTTAAGGGACGGGCAGAATCTTCCATTTATGACCACTCATGAGATTATTCAACATTTAAAAGAAGTAGAAATACAAAGGAGGTAGCAGCTATAGCGAGTAAAGTTGAAGAAATTAGGGTGAATGAGATGATCCGGGCGAGCCAGGTAAGACTGATTTCCGGCGATGGAACCCAGCTTGGAGTAATGGCCACAAGGGATGCAATGGATGTTGCACTAAAAGAAGGCCTTGACCTTGTAGAGGTGGCGCCAAACGCTGATCCTCCTGTGTGCAGGATAATGGATTATGGCAAATTCAAATACGAGGCGAGCAAAAAGGAACAGGAAGCCAGAAAAAAGACAAAGGCTTTTCAGCTTAAAGAGATAAAGTTAAGACCTCATACTGATGAGCATGATCTTAACACAAAGATCAAAAACCTGAGAAAATTCCTGGAAAAAAAGAACAGGGTAAAATTGACTCTTATGTACAGGGGTCGTGAATTTGCCTATCAGGAAACAGGTATTGAGCTTTTACTCAAGATAGCTGAAGAGGTAAAGGACTTGGGTGCAATTGAGCAGGAGGCCAAAAAAGAGGGCCGTAATGCAACAATGGTCATAGTGCCAAAGTGATTTTTTTGATTTTTTGATAATTTGCATAAGGTTCTGATATTACTTGGAAAATAATTTAGCCTGATATAAAAACAAAGTCATCCAGGCTTTATTTAAATAAAATCCTTTGACTTTTAAGGTATATTTTATTATGTCGGCCCGACAAAGAATATAATTCTGTTATTTACAACGGGTAAGGCTGATATGAACACAGGTACTTAAGGGAGGTATAAATGCCTAAATTAAAAACACACCGTGGTGCGGCAAAAAGATTCAAGACCACAGGTACAGGAAAGGTTGTAAGAAGCAAGGCAAATGCAAGTCATATTCTTACATCGAAGACAACCAAACGTAAAAGGAATCTGAGAAAATCAGGGCTGGTTGATGCCAGTGATGTGAAAAGGATAAAAAAACTAATTCCTTACATGTAATTTAATATATTAAGTATTTTTTTATAATAAAGAATAGAAAAATTAATAATAGAATGCGAAAGAGGATCATCAAATGCCAAGAGTAAAAAGAGGTTTTAAGGCAAGACACCGTAGAAATAAGGTCTTCAAGGCCGCAAAAGGTTTCAGGGGCAGTCACAGTAAATTGTTTACTGCTGCTACTGTGGCAGTGGATCGCGCAAGGCAGTATGCATACCGTGATCGCAGAACCAAAAAACGTGATTTCAGGAAGCTATGGATCATCCGTATCAATGCGGCTGCAAGAGAAAATGGTATGTCTTACAGCGAGTTTATCCACGGTCTGAACAGGGTTGGAATTGACCTGGACAGAAAGGTATTGTCCGATATGGCCATCCACGACCCTGCAGGCTTTTCAAAAATCGTTGAAATGGTAAAATAACTGCCAGATAAAATTTTACTGCTATCCATCTGATTAGGCCCGTTTGTTATACAAACAGGGCCTAGAAACATTATGATCATGAAAAAAAAGCTACTGGAAATAAGAGACCGGGCGCTCAGTGAATTGGACTCTTTAAAAAATCTGGATGCCCTTGAGAAGTTCAGGATAGATTACCTTGGCAAAAAGGGACATATTACCTCCCTGATGAAGAATCTCGGTAATATTGCCAGGGAAGAAAGGCCTGTTTTTGGGAAACTGGCAAATGATCTAAAGGATGAAATAACCGGGATTCTTGAAAAGGTCATTGCCGAGTTCAAGGGAAAAGAAGAGGGCGGGGATAAAATTGATATAACCCTCCCCGGAAAAAGACCTTTAAGGGGATATCTGCATCCTGTAAACCAGGTTAACAGTGAGATATGCCGTATCCTGGTTCGTATGGGTTATACTATAGTAAAAGGGCCAAATGTTGAGCTGGATTACTATAACTTTGAGGCACTCAATTTTCCCAAGGACCACCCTGCCAGGGATATGCAGGATACATTTTATGTGTCTCAGAATGTTGTCCTGAGAACTCACACCTCACCAATGCAGATAAGGGTTATGGAGAAGCAGAGGCCGCCTGTAAGCATCATTGCCCCAGGCAAGGTCTACAGGAGTGATTCTGATGTCTCCCATACGCCCATGTTCCATCAGGTGGAAGGGCTCCTTGTTGATAAAGGGGTTACTTTTGGCGATCTTAAGGGCACTCTAACCAGCTTTGTGCATCAGATGTTCGGTTCAGATATCAAACTCAGGTTTAGGCCGAGTTTTTTCCCATTTACTGAACCAAGCGCAGAGGTGGATATACAATGCGTCATATGCAGGGGAAAGGGTTGCAGGACATGCTCATTCTCAGGGTGGCAGGAGATACTCGGGTCAGGCATGGTTGACCCTGCTGTCTACGGCTTTGTTGATTATGACCCTGAGATATATTCAGGCTTTGCCTTTGGACTGGGTATTGAAAGAATAACCATGCTCAAATATGGCATAGATGATATCCAGCTCCTGTTCAGAAATGATATGCGGTTTTTAAAACAATTTTAACATTACCATAACCCGGGTCTCTCAAATGAAATTAAGTTTAAACTGGCTTAAAGAATATGTAGATATAAATATTACACCCCAGGAACTGTCCCATATGCTGACAATGGCTGGTCTTGAGGTGGAAGCCCTTGAAAAGATAGGTGATATACACGATAAGATCATTGTTGCGAAGGTCCTTTCAGTTAAACACCATCCCAGGGCAGACAGGTTATCCCTGTGTGATGTGGATACCGGCACTTCAACAGTGCAGGTTGTATGCGGCGCCACAAATGTTAAGGCGGGTGATCTTGTACCCATGGCCCTTCCCGGGGCAGAACTCAAGGGCGGGATACATATTAAGGAAAGCAAATTAAGAGGTGAATTCTCCGGCGGTATGCTTATGGCTGAAGATGAACTTGGCCTTACAGATAATCATACCGGTGTAATGATTCTGCCCCCTGAATTTGAAACAGGGCTCAGGCTTTCTGATGCCATAAACCCACTTGACTGGTCTCTTGAGATAAATATTACACCCAACAGGCCTGACTGCGCCTCTGTAATAGGCATAGCGCGCGAGGTTGCTGCCCTTACCGGCCAGAAACTAAAACTGCCGGGTGTCCAATACAGGGAAGAGGGTGTGCCTGTTAGTGAGGTTGCCAGGGTTGATGTGATTGACGCTGACGGCTGCCCAAGGTATGCGGCAGGCATGATCCAGAATGTATCAATCATGCCGTCTCCCTTCTGGATGCGTTACAGGCTTTATGTCTCAGGCGTAAGGAGCAAAAACAATATAGTTGATATATCAAACTATATACTCCTTGAAACAGGCCAGCCTCTGCATACATTTGATTATGATCAGCTTGAAGAGCACAGGATAGTAGTGGCAAGGGCAAAGCAGGGAGAAAAGTTCACCACCCTTGATGGACAGGAGCGCATACTCAACAGCGAACACCTGATGATATGTGACGGCAAAAAACCTGTTGGCATTGCAGGAATAATGGGAGGTCTCAATAGCGAGATAACTGACAGCTCATCTAATATCCTTATTGAAAGCGCATATTTCAACCCGGTTACCATAAGAAGGGGCGCAAAATCGGCTGGCATATCAAGCGAGGCGTCATACAGGTTTGAAAGGGGCATTGATATAGAGGGTGTAATATTTGCACTTAAGCGGGCCCTCTCTCTTTCCCTTGAACTTGCTGGGGGCAAGATAAACAAGGGGTTGATAGATCTATACCCAAAGAAATTTGAACCGCCCTTTATTGACCTGAGGGTGGATAAAACAAACAGTTTTCTGGGTGCAGAGATAAAAAAAGGCGAAATGGTCCAATGGCTTAAGGCCCTTTCAATGGATGTTACTGAAAAGGATAATAATACACTAAATGTTATTCCACCAACATACAGAGTGGATATATCAAGGGAGATTGATCTGGTTGAAGAGATTGCCAGGATGCACGGTTATGATAATATCCCTGAAACATTTCCTGCTATAAGGCCAAATGATAAAGCGGATCTGCCTTCACTACAGTTGCATGACAGGTCATGTGATATACTTGCCGGCGCAGGTTTCAGTGAGATAATCACCTTCAGCTTTATTTCACCAGAATCAGCCAACCTGCTTCAGGCAGGTGAGAATAGCCCATTAAGGCAGTTTGTAAAGCTGATGAATCCCCTGACAACTGAACAATCGGTTATGAGGACATCTCTTATTCCAGGACTTTTTTCAATCGTGAAAGAGAACATCTCTCACGGTGAACAAAACCTTAAGCTCTTTGAATGGGGAGAGGTCTTTTTCAAGGATGATTCAAAGGATCTTCCAATAGAAAAAATCATGCTGGCCGGTGTAATTTCAGGGAATTACGCATCTAAAAGGTGGTATAGCGAAACAAGGCCTGTAGATTTTTATGATA
Organism: Deltaproteobacteria bacterium; assembly: GCA_016931115.1. Lineage (GTDB taxonomy): Bacteria > Desulfobacterota > DSM-4660 > Desulfatiglandales > HGW-15 > JAAZBV01. Next base: position 14,827 of record JAFGFM010000019.1, read on the forward strand.
TAAAAGGTGCTGTTGAGGTGCTTCTTGAATCCATTGGATTAAGTAATATCACATTTGAACGAAGGATATCAGTAGAGGCATATGATAAGAATTCCTCCTGCAACATATGTCATGGAGAAATTATACTGGGTACAATGGGTAAAATAGCTAAAGAGGTGCTTGATGGTTATGATATTAAAACCAGCGCCCTTTTTATTTTTGAGCTTGATATTGAAAATATACTTAAGGTAAAATCCGGAAAAATTGATTTTAAACCTGTTGGGAAATATCCAGCTGTTTTCAGGGATATATCGATAATAGTTGATAAAAATGTTGAAAGTAAATCCGTTCAGGATATAATCATTAAAACAGGTGGCAGTCTTCTGGAATATGTTGATGTGGTCTCTGTTTTTGAGGGTGAAAAATTCGGGCCTGAAAAAAAGGCAGTAAGCTACAGGATCAGTTTCAGATCCATTGAAGGCACCCTTGACGGTGAGCAGGTCAACTGTATTATTGAGCGGGTTTTAGACAATATCAAGGCAGAAACAGGCGGAACTCTAAGCGAGGGTTAATTCTTTGATAAAATCTCCTGAAGATAAGCGCTATTACCGTATAGGTGAAGTAAGCCGCATTCTTGGGGTTGAGCCCTATGTGCTCAGGTACTGGGAAATGGAATTTCCACAGATACGTCCATCCAGGGCGGATTCAAAACAGAGGACCTACCAGAAAAAGGACCTTGAACTTATAAAAGAGATCAAACGCCTTTTATATGATGAAAAACTGACAATAGAAGGCGCCAGAAAACGTCTTAAAAGACCCGCTTCAAAAGAAGAGATAAAAATTGAACCTTCTGTTCTGCTTGAAGAGATAAAAAGCGAACTAAGAGAAATTGCCCTTATGATGGGTGACTGAAAGGTTTTTCAAACAGATTGATCTCTCCTGGTATTCATGATCATCTCCTTTAATAAGGGTGATCAACTCCCTGAAAATGGCATATTTCCTGCATAAATATCTTTTTGCTAATTATAGCCTTAATCAGATTTTTACAATTTATTGTTATAAGCAGGGTTATGTCAGAACATACAGTAGATAACTCCATACCAAGCATCCTGGAATCGGTTGATAATGTCCATGCGGGCATAGTTGTTATAGACAGTGCATTCCGGATACTAAAGGCCAACAGGCTCAGCCTTGTCCAGTTTGACATTGCCTTTGATACTGTTCAACCTGACAGCACATGTTATGGCCTGCTTTTTAACAGGTCAGAAAGATGTGATGACTGCCCGCTTGCAGGGGAAAATGACCAGGAATATGCTGAAAGGTCATTTTTCCGGAACAAAGAGGGTAGCGGAATATATATAAGAGAAGCCATATCAAGGGGAGAAAAAGTCATATTTTTGACATTTCAGGACAATATTAATGAGGTCTTTCTCCAGAAGGAGTTGGACTCCATAAAAAATGAGCTTGTTGCCAAGAATATCCTCCTTAACAGGTACAGAAATGGCACAGAGGAAAACAGAGGGATAAACCAGATAATTGACAATCTACCTGACGCCCTTGTTAGAATCGATGACTCCATGAATATCAGGATGATCAACTCAAAGGCTAAACTTGAGTTACCAGATGTAAATGCACGAAAATGCTATGAATTATTGGGCAAAACTAATCCATGTAAGTCATGTCCGGTTGAAAACGGATTTTCGGGCATGCAGGAGATAAAAACCAGCCATGTTATAGGGGGAAAGTTTTTCACAGAGATCATAAACGGTTTTAAGAAGGAAGAGGGGGGGCTGCTGCTTTTCAGAGATACTACACGTCAGGTCAATCTCATTGAACAGATCAGGTCCAAGAATGAAACTATCAATAGGAAAAACAATATCCTGTCAAGCCTGGTCAGTCTTGAGTCAAGGATGCAGACTGACAAAAATATAAAAAGCGTGCTTGAGTATTTTATTGACCTCTTTTTACCCCTGCACCGGTCAGATTCTATTGTCCTGATTGCCAATGATATAAGGGCGGGGAGCGTACTTGCTACACTGGGGCGGGGCGTGAGTAAAGAGAAATTACACGTACTTACCCAGGCATATTTTGCAAGGGATATACATACTGTTGATCCATTCTGCATCCCTGATGATGCGCTGCCATGGCCGGATGCATGCCAGATAAACCTTGTTGGAAGGACTGATAAGCTTGTCGGGATGTTATTTTTAAAGGGGAATGGTACAGAGGATGGGGCAGAGATAATTGATCTTTTCAAAGACCCCTTGACAACCTACATGCATAATCAAATCCTGCTCAGGCTTTTAAAAGAGAGGGCTGACACAGATTCACTCACTGGTCTTTACAACCGCAGGTATCTACAGAAGGCCCTTGACGAGGAAAAAGCAAAGTATGAAAAATATGGAATCCATTATTCAGTAGTGGTTATTGACATAAACGGGCTTAAATATGTCAATGACAGGTTTGGCCATGAGGCAGGAGACCATATGATCTTCTCGGTTGCCCGGAACCTGAAGAGCTCCACCCGTGAAACAGATGTGGTGGCAAGGACAGGCGGTGATGAATTTATTGTGCTGCTCACAAATACGGATGATAAAGGGGCCTTAAAATACTCTGAAAAATTAAAGTATATATTTAATGAAATCTATTTTGATATAAACAAGACAGAAAAATTATCGATCACAGTGAGCGCCGGTATTGCCTCAACAAGTACATCTCTTCCGGATGATCTGGTAAGGATGGCGGACAGTCTTATGTATGAAAACAAGAGGGAATTTTACAGAAACATGAGGAGGTCGGAGATAACCGACCGGATGATTGACCTTAATCGTGACAGGCAAAACACTATCGCTGATAGTATTATGGAGTAGAAAAGATGCAAAATACAAATAATATGGAAAAAGTTATTGAGTCTCTTTTGGCTGCAACAGAATGTTTACTCATGGGGAAGTATGATGATGCAAAGGTTGAGGTCGATTCAGAGGGGCTTATTTCAAATCTGGCTCAGAAGATCAATGCAATGATAATTAACATGAAAACCATAGAACTTCCCCTGATAAATGCAGGTGCGCACGCACCAAATGCCGTGACCTGCGCCGAATCGGTTATCACCCTTATGGCACAGTCAACTAACGATGTGCTAAATACATCTGACCAGCTTGTGGAATCCCTTGAAAAACTTGAAAAAAATATGAACTCCGGTGAATTCAGCGGCGAAAAGTTGAGCTATTACCTGAATCAGGAACTCCCTGTTATGAAAGCCGGTATGTTTAATATCATATCTTCACAGTCATATCAGGATGTGGCAAGACAGAAAATGGAGGCGCTTATAGATGACCTTAATAATATAAGAACCTGGCTTATTGACGCCCTTGTCATACTTAATATCAAGAAGGATTCATCAGAAGGCAATATGGAAAAGAAGGTAAGCCTTTTAAAACAGGTCAAAAACAAGACCATGCCTGAAAATGCAAAGCAGGATCTGGTAGATGACCTGCTCTCTGAGTTCGGGTTATAGACACAACTGAAAATATACTTGACGCACAGCCGTATTAACTCATATACTCCCTTGTTTTTAAAATTTACCTAATTGATGAAAAAGCAGCGGAGGTGTATCATCGCAAAGCAAAAGAATCAGAGAAATGAAATAGTTGAAAAGGTTGTATCCCTGGCAAAGAGGAGAGGATTTGTCTTCCAGTCCAGCGAGATATACGGGGGGTTGAACGGCTGCTGGGACTATGGTCCGCTGGGTGTTGAGCTTCTTAAAAATATCAAGGAAGAGTGGTGGAAATTCATGACCTACCGCGAGGATGTGGAGGGTCAGGATGCGAGCATCCTGATGCACCCCAGGGTATGGGAGGCGTCAGGCCACGTTGAAAATTTCACAGACCCGATGGTTGACTGCAAACAGTGCAAATCAAGGTTCAGGCTTGATGTTCTGGGTGAGGCAATTAATGATGCCAAAAAGGAAAAGATAATTGCCTCATTTATTGAGGAGGTAAAGGGTTCTGAAAAAGAGTCACTGGTAATGAGTATTATAGCTCTTGATATCCCTTTAAATGAAAAATTTGAGAAGATCCTTGAAAACAGTAAGGTCTCATTTGATCTTCTGGCACATATAAGCTGCCCCAATTGCGGGACAAATAATTCCTTTACAGAACCAAGAAAATTCAACCTGATGTTCAAGACCTTTGTAGGCCCGGTTGAGAGCGAGGATAATATTGTATACCTCAGGCCTGAAACAGCGCAGGGCATATTTGTAAATTTCCTGAATGTTCAGGTGGCGAGCAGACAGAAGCTTCCATTTGGTATTGCACAGATAGGCAAGGCATTCAGAAACGAGATAAATACAAAGAACTTTCTCTTCAGGACACGCGAATTTGAGCAGATGGAGATGCAGTATTTTGTAAAACCAGAGGATGATGTGAAGTTTTATAAATACTGGAAAGAGGCGAGAATCGAGTGGTTCAAGTCACTCGGGATGTCACCTGACAAGCTCAGATTCCATGACCACCCGAAAGAAAAGCTTGCCCATTATGCAAAGGATGCAACAGATATAGAGTATCTCTTTCCATTCGGATGGGGTGAAATAGAGGGTATCCATAACCGCACAGATTTTGACCTGAGCCGTCATGAAGAATATTCAGGCAAGTCCATGAAATACTTTGATGAAGAGACCAGGGAAAAGATAACCCCATACATTATAGAGACCTCCGCAGGGGCAAGCAGATCATTTATGGCCTTCCTGATTGATGCCTATGAAGAGGAGGAGGTTAATGATGAAACGCGCGTGGTGCTCAGGTTCCATCCAAGGCTTGCGCCCATTAAGGCGGCCATATTCCCGCTTGTAAACAGGGATGGTATGCCTGAGACCGCACGAAAGATAGAGGCAGACCTTCGACCCTTTATGCGTGTGTTTTATGATTCAAAAGGGGCTATAGGAAGACGTTACAGGAGACAGGATGAGGCAGGCACACCTTACTGTATCACAGTAGATACCCAGACACTTTCTGATAATACGGTTACAGTCAGGGAAAGGGACTCCATGGAGCAGTACAGGATTGAGATAGATAAGCTGCTAATGCATCTTCTGGAGAAATTCAGATAATCCTTATGCCTGTACATTATTATAATTAGATTTTTTAAAAGGGATATATGACAGAGGAAAACGAAGAACATAAAGAAAATAAAGAACAGGAAGAACAGTATGTGCATGTCAGAGCTGAAAGCCCGGAGTTTTTGACTGAAACACGATTTGAGGATCTGGGGATACACGAAAAGATACTTTCCGGTCTGAAGGATGCAGGTTTTGAAAAATGTACACCCATCCAGGCACAGGTGATACCTGTCTCACTCTCAGGAAAGGATGTGGCAGGGCAGGCACAGACCGGAACAGGTAAGACCATTGCATTTCTGGTCCCTATCTTTTCCAGGCTCTTGAATGATGAAGAGAGGAAAAACAGGCTTTCATCAGCACTTATTGTAGCGCCCACAAGGGAACTTGCGCTGCAGATATATGAGGATGCAGAACTGATCGGAAAAAATACCGGCCTGACCATCGCACAGGTTGTTGGAGGGATCGATTATAAAAAACAGGCTGAAAAACTGCAGGAAGGGCCTGATATCGTAATTTGCACTCCGGGAAGGGTTATAGATTATATAAAACAGCGGATATTCAATACATCAGGGATAAAGATAGTTGTAGTGGATGAGGCAGACAGGCTTTTTGATCTGGGTTTTACCCAGGATATGCGCTTTATCCTGAAGCATCTGCCCAAATATGATAAAAGACAGTCTCTGCTTTTTTCTGCCACCCTGTCACACAAGGTGCTGGCCCTCACCTATGACTATATGAATCTGCCCGAGTTTATATCTGTTATCCCTGATAACACAACAGTAGAAAATATTGAGCAGGTGCTTTATCATGTGGGCTCACATGAAAAGTTCAACCTTTTACTGGGTGTTTTACAAAGGGAAGATTGGTCAAGTATACTTATATTTGCCAACACCAAGGCTGAGGTTGAGTTTCTGGAACAGAAACTCAAGGGTAATGGGTTTCCTGCAGAGGGCATAACCGGTGACCTGCCGCAGCCAAAGCGTCTTAAACTGATGGAGCGGTTCAAGAATGGTAAAACAAGGATACTTGTGGCAACAGATGTGGCATCAAGGGGCATCCATGTGGAGGATATAAGCCATGTGATTAACTATGACCTGCCCCAGGATGCGGAAAACTATACACACAGGATAGGGCGCACAGCAAGGGCAGGAAAGAGCGGAAAGGCCATTTCATTTGCCTGTGAGACCTATGTCTATTTCCTTGAACCTATAGAAAAGATGCTTGAAAAGTCCATCCCTGTGCAATGGCCGGAAAATGACTGGTTTATTGAGGATAAGGCCCCTAACGTCTTAAACAGACGCAGGCCAAGGCCAGACAGACCAATGAAGGAGAGACCTGAAAGAAAACCTAGACCAAGACCTGACAGGGGTTTAAAGAGTGGGACCAGTTTACCTGAAAAGAAGGATGATATACAGTCAACATATCTCAGGAATATTGGCTGGAGCAGTGAACCCGGGGGTGTCTTTGGTCTTGCCCCTGAAAAAAGGGCGGCAAGAGAAGATAAAGAGGAACATGGCCCAAGAAGGAAAAAAAAGAAGAGCAGGCCCAGAAGGAAGAAAAAGGCTGCTCAACCCCCAGTTCAGCAGGGTGAAACACCTTCCACAGCGGGAAGCACAGAAAATGTAAACCTCTGAAAGCCTTATTATACAGGCTAATATGGATTTTCTTCCTGTAACAAAAGAAGAGATAGTTAAAAAAGGCTGGAAAGAATTAGATATCGTCATTATAACCGGTGACGCATATGTGGATCATCCGGCCTTTGGCACCGCTGTTATAGGCAGGGTCCTTGAAGAGAAGGGCTACAGGGTTGGCATTATATCCATGCCTGATTGGAGAGACCCCTCATCTGTAACACTGCTTGGCAGACCCAGGCTCTTTTTCGGGGTGACAAGCGGTGCAGTAGATTCAATGCTCTCAAAATACACTGCATTTAAACGGTTCAGAAGCAATGACCCGTACAGACCCGGTGATTCCAAATTTGACCGTCCTGACAGGGCCGTAATTACATACTGCAATCACATAAAGAATAACTTTAAGGATGTGCCTGTAATACTAGGCGGTATTGAGTCTTCCATGCGCCGTATTGCCCATTTTGATTTCTGGAGCAACAGGGTCAGAAGGTCCATAATAGAGGATGCCAGGGCAGACATACTTGTATATGGTATGGGCGAGCCCCAGATTGTTGAGATTGCAGGGAGGATTTCAGGGGGCGAGGGTCTTATGAATATCCCCGGTACAATAATCCTTTCAAAAGAGGCACCTCCTGATGCGGTCATGCTCCCTTCAGAGGAGGATTCAATCAATGATATAGAAAGTTTTCTTGAACTTTACAGGCTCTTTTTCAGAAACCAGCATAAGGTATTGGCACAGAAGACAGCAAAACGCTATATTGTTCATTACCCTCCGCCACATACAGACACCGGTGTCCTTGATAGGGTATTCGCCCTGCCATTTATGAATTTGCCTCACCCATCTTACAGGGAGACTATCCCTGCATATGAGATGATAAAGAATTCCATTATATCCCACAGGGGGTGCTTTTCAGGGTGTTCTTTCTGTTCACTTTCCCTTCATCAGGGTAAAAGGATTGTAAGCCGAAGCAGTAACTCTATAATTACTGAGATAAAAAATCTAACAAAAAACCCTGAATTTAATGGACATATTACTGACATTGGCGGACCGTCAGCCAACATGTATTCATTTGGCTGTGCAGTAAATTACAGGTGCAACAGGGAGAGCTGCCTCTCTCCCTCCATATGCCCTAAAATAAGATTCAATACCGCAAAATGGATATCACTGCTTGATGATGCCGCCTCTGTCAAAGGGGTAAAAAAGGTTTCAATCGGTTCTGGTATTAGGTATGACCTGTTCATGAAAGATCCTGATAGCAGACCTCTTCTTAAAAAACTGGTAAACTCATTTATCAGCGGTCAGCTCAAGATAGCGCCTGAACATACCTCTGAAAGGGTATTGAGGGCAATGAGAAAGCAACCCATTTTTAATTTAAGGGAATTTGTCAGGTTGTTCAAAGATTATACTGATAATGCAGGGAAAAAACAGTATCTGATCCCTTACCTAATGTCATGCCATCCGGGGTGTGAGTACAGAGATATGAAGGATGCGAAAAAGGATATCCAGGCTATTTTCAATTTTATCCCTGACCAGGTACAGGCATTTATACCCCTTCCTATGACCCTCTCATCTGTGATATATTATACAGGTATTGACCCTATTACAAATGAGTCATTTCCTGTGACAAAAGATATAGCAGAGCGCAGAAAACAGCATAACCTGTTTTTTGAGTAATGCCGGTTAAAATTTTGAGGTAATACTTTAAGATAGCTCGATATTTATTATCAGGATGGCTTAATTATACAACAACATTAGGGACTTCCAGTTCCATCCGGTTAAAGGCCTTAATAAATGCCTGCACAACAAATGGATCAAAATCTGTTCCTGCTCCTTTTTCAATAATTTCCTTTACCTCATATGGTGACATCGCCTTTCGATATGGCCTGTCACTTATAAGCGAATCATAAACATCTGCCACAGCAAGTACCCTGCCTTCAAGCGGGATATGTTCACCTTTTGAAGCATAATAACCGGAGCCGTCATAATGCTCGTGGTGGGCAAGAATAATAGGGATGATCCGGCCCAGTGGCCCGTCCAGAGGTTTCAGTATCTCTACTCCTTTTTCTACATGACGTTTCATGGTTTTATATTCATCTTCAGAAAGGCGTGCTGCCTTGTGCAGGAGATTACGGCTTATCTCCAGTTTTCCAAGATCATGGAGCAGGGCGGCTGATCGAATATCCTCTATCTGTTCCGGATTGAAGTTCATATATGAAGCAATCTTTGCAGCATATATTGATACGCGATAACAGTGATTTTCCGTATACTGGTCCTTTGATATGAAGTGGCGTAGTATAACTATAAGTCCTTGATATGTTGACCTTAATTCCCTGAGCCGGTTTGCGTTTCTCTCATAAAGAGTACCCATTGCATAGGCGGTTATTACAAGTATGCCTCCCCAGGCAATAAATTCATACCATCGCCCGTCAATAAATATGTCTCCCAGGCTTGCCTCTTTAAATATTGCAGGTTTAAGATGTGTATATAACCCTACAACAAAGACACTTGCAAAGGCGGTAAGGGTTGCATGTCTGCGTCCATATGCAAAGGCCGATATCAGTGTTGGAATAGTATAAAGACCTAACAGCATCCTGTGACCGCTTAAAAGATAATTCATAGCAAGTATAATCAGCAGCATTGAGAGGATAATCCATAATTCCTTGTTTACCTCAGCAAACATATTAAATATCCTGCTGCCTATGGGGGATATTTGTTTTTCCTTTCTTCCGGTCATGGGTGTAAACTGATTCAGTTTTTCATATTCATTCAGTTTGTGAGCTTCTGAATCCAGAATTGTATGTACAGCTGTCTCCATTATATTCTCCTGATTTTATGATGATGTTAAAAAACTGTCTTTATCTTTGCAAATATTGTGCCCTTGAGTTAGCAAAAATGAATAATCAGACCTGCAAAATTATGATTTTTTCATTGCCAATTGTAATTATTATGTTATCTTTAACACTTTTTCAAAATGAAATATTAATGATAATGCAAGATTACATAGAAAGGTTTATAGACTATTTAAAATCACAGAGGGGATATTCGCAGAATACTGCCAGGAGTTACAGGGCAGATCTGGAACATTTTTTTAACTACCTGGAAAAAAAAGGAAATACAGGTGAGATTGATCTAAACCTTATAGATTTTCATGTGATAAGGGGATATCTTGGAGGGCTGTTTAAGAGATATAAAAAGACGACAATATCAAGAAGGTTATCAGCAGTTCGCACCTTTTTCTTTTTTTTAGAAAAGAATAACCTGAATGAGGGCAACCCTGCTGCTGAGATATCTGCACCAAAACAGGGTAAATATATACCCGGGTACCTGAATATTGACGATATGTTCATGCTCCTTGATTCACCTGAACCTGTAACCAGTAATGAGGTAAGAAATCAGGCAATCCTGGAGCTGCTTTATTCATGCGGCATAAGGGTATCAGAGTTAACAGGTTTAGACCTTTCTGATATAGATTTTAAGGAGAGGCTTGTAAGGGTAATAGGTAAGGGGGATAAGGAAAGGATAGTGCCAGTTGGTAAAAAGGCCTTAAGCGCAATAGAAAAATACCTTGAAGAGACGCAGGTGGTCAGAAAAAAGGCACTAAACTCCACTAAATCATTTTCAAATCCCCTGTTTCTTAATAAAAATGGTGAGAGGCTCTCTTCAAGGAGTGTAAGCAGTATAATAAAAGATTTTGTCAGGGAATATAACCTTGCGGATAATATAACGCCCCATTCATTCAGGCACACATATGCAACCCATCTGCTTGATGGCGGTGCAGACCTGAGATCGGTTCAGGAGCTTTTGGGGCATGCTAGTTTATCGACAACCCAGAGATATACCCATGTATCTCTGGATAAATTGATGGAAGTCTATGACAGGGCGCATCCGCGGAAGTAGTGCTGAAAGGTAAAATTATGTCACAGAACAAAAAGATAAGGGCAACGACCATTCTTGCGGTACGAAAGGATGGAAGATGTGTAATGGCAGGAGATGGCCAGGTGACCTTAGGTGAGACTATTATGAAGCACAAGGCCAAAAAGGTGCGCTACATGTATGATGACACCGTAATAGTCGGGTTTGCAGGGGCTGCTGCAGATGCATTTAATCTCTTTGATAAACTTGAGGGTAAAATTGAACAGTATAAAGGTCAGCTTACAAGGGCAGCAGTTGAGCTGGCAAAGGACTGGAGAACTGATAAGGTATTAAGAAACCTTGAGGCCCTGCTTCTTGCAATGGATAGAGATCATACCCTTATAATCTCAGGGACCGGTGATGTTATAGAACCTGATGATACTGTGGCAAGTATAGGGTCAGGTGCGCCATATGCACTTGCCGCTGCAAAGGCGCTGATTAAGCATTCCAGTCTGGATGCCCTTGCAATAGCACAGGAGGCAATGCATATTACCTCTACAATATGTCTTTATACAAATGATATGATTGAGACCCTTGAACTTGATCTGTCAGAAGAGAAACAAAATGAAAAATAGGGTGTATTAATGGATAATTCTATGAAAATGCTGACGCCTGCTGAGATAGTAGCAGAGCTTGATAAATATATTATAGGCCAGGATGAGGCAAAACGCTCTGTTGCCATTGCCTTAAGAAACAGGTGGAGAAGGCAGCAGGTGGCCCCTGAACTGAAGGATGAGATAGCCCCCAAGAATATCATAATGATCGGCCCCACAGGTGTTGGAAAAACCGAGATAGCGAGGCGTCTGGCCACACTTGCCAGGTCACCCTTTATCAAGGTGGAGGCTACAAAATATACTGAGGTGGGTTATGTGGGCAGGGATGTAGAGTCCATGATCAGGGACCTGACAGAGCTTGCAGTGAACATGGAGAAAAAAGAGGAGCAGGAGATCGTAAAGCTCAAGGCCCAGGAGCTTGCAGAAGAGAGGCTTCTCGATATGCTGCTGCCTCCAACCAGAGAGATCGCTGATACCCCTGAAAATGCAGAGCTGGACGATGATACAGAAAATGAGCCTGTTGAAATAATAGCTCCTGATACACCTGATATTAACAGCACAAGGGAAAAACTGAGGCAGATGCTGAAGGATGGCAGGCTTGACAGCCGTTATGTGGAGCTTGATATATCAAACAGGTCAGTACCCAGCAGTATAGAGATATTTTCAAGCACCGGGATAGAAGAGCTGGAATTCAATATGAAAGAGGTCTTTGGAAATATCTTTCAGGGTAAAAATAAAAAGAGGAAGATCAAGGTACCTGAGGCCCTTGAGGTCCTGTTTCAGGAGGAGTCCCAGAAACTCATAGACATGGACAAGGTAGTATCTGAGGCAATAAGAAATACTGAACAAAATGGCATTATTTTCCTGGATGAACTGGATAAAGTAGCTGGTAATGAATCACGGCAGGGGCCTGATGTCTCAAGGGAAGGTGTGCAGCGTGATCTCCTTCCCATTGTTGAAGGGTCTACTGTTACAACCAAATACGGGATGGTCAAGACAGATCATATACTCTTTATTGCTGCCGGGGCATTTAATGTGAGTAAACCCTCTGACCTGCTTCCCGAACTCCAGGGCAGGTTTCCTATAAGGGTTGAGCTTGAGTCTTTAGAGGTTGAGGATTTTATCAGGATACTTACAGAGCCCAAAAATGCCCTTATAACACAGTACATGGCGCTATTGGATACTGAGGGTGTTGAGCTTGTATTTGAAGATTCAGCCATAGAGGAGATTGCCTCTATCTCAGCTACAGTAAACGAACAGATGGAAAATATAGGGGCAAGACGGCTTCATACTGTTATGGAAAAACTCCTTGATGAGATCTCCTTTGATGCCCCTGATCTTGAGGTGAAAAAGGTTGTTATTGACAGCAACTATGTCAGGGAAAAACTTACTGATATACTGGAGGATGAGAATCTTAGCAGGTATATATTGTAGAGGGCGCAAGGCTCAGGGCGCAAGGTGTAAGGCGCAAGGCTCAGGGCGCAAGGGTAAAATTCAAAATTTAAGATTCAATGTTCAATATTATTGGTTTACGGTATACGGTTTGAGGTTTCCGGTTGTTAAAAGATGAACATCCAACGTTCAATATTTAAATAAAGGCTAAGATGCCTTATGGTTTTAGTTTTTCATTGGATGTTGAAAGTTGAGTGTTGAATGTTGAACGTTCAATATTTCATTGGGAGTTAAAATGAGCGAACAGACACCAAATACAGCAAGTGTTCTTATTGAGGCATTGCCATACATACAGAAATTCAGCAATGAAACCATAGTGGTAAAATATGGCGGGCATGCAATGGTGGATGAGAACCTTAAAAAAAGTTTTGCACTTGATATTATTCTCATGAAATATGTTGGCCTGAATCCGGTTGTGGTTCATGGCGGAGGCCCACAGATAGGAAGCCTTTTAAAAAGCCTCTCCATTGAGTCACAGTTTGTTGACGGCATGAGGGTAACAGATAAGGAGACCATGGATGTGGTTGAGATGGTGCTTGTTGGCAAGGTTAACAAAGAGATCGTTTCACTTATCAACCAGAACGGAGGACAGTCTGTTGGTCTATCCGGAAAGGATGGCCAGCTCCTTATTGCAAGCAAGATGAAGTACATAAAGGATAAGGGCAAAAATCAGCCACCAGAGATAATAGATATAGGCATGGTAGGCCAGGTGGAAAGGGTAAATAACCGTGTGCTCATGGGTCTTATAGAGAACCAGTTTATCCCTGTGATTGCGCCGGTAGGAGTAGGGGAGGGCGGTGAAACATACAACATCAATGCTGATCTGGTTGCAGGCAGCATTGCTGCATCACTCAAGGCCAGGAAGCTGATACTGCTGACTGATACTGCCGGGGTTCTGGATAAAAACAGTGAGCTGATATCGAGCATCAAGGTGGAGGAGGCTGACCATTTAATCAAGGATGGGACAATAAAGGGTGGTATGATACCAAAGATCAACTGCTGCCTGGATGCACTGGCAAATGGTGTGGACAAGGCCCACATAATTGATGGCCGCAAGGAACATGCCATCCTCCTTGAGATATTTACCAAAGGCGGCATAGGAACAGAGATATTTAAGTAGCGCATATTGGAGAAAAAGAGATGACAGAAACCAAATCAGAGATACAGAGCCAGGCCGATAAATATATGTTTCAGACTTATGGTCGATTTCCAATTACACTTGTTAAAGGTGAAGGGTGTCGTGTGTGGGATGAAACCGGAAAGGAGTATATAGATTTTGTTGGTGGAATAGCTGTATGTGCACTTGGTCACAGCTCCCCCATTGTCACAAAGGCATTGATTGAACAGTCAAAGGAGCTTGTGCATGTATCTAATCTCTATTACACAGTGCCTCAAACAAGACTTGCCAAGCTTCTTGTTGAAAACTCATTTGCAGACAGGGTATTTTTCTGCAACAGCGGGGCAGAGGCCAATGAGGCAGCAATAAAGATTGCCAGACGTTATTCTTATGAAAAATATGGTACAGGGCGAAACACCATAATATCCATGAAGAACTCATTTCATGGAAGGACAATGGCCACCATGTCTGCCACTGGTCAGGACAAGATAAAGAAAGGCTATGATCCCCTGCTAACCGGGTTTAAATTTGTCCCTTTCAATGATGCTTCTGCCATTGAAATGGCGATAGATGAAACGGTCTGCGGTGTAATGCTTGAACCTGTGCAGGGTGAAGGCGGTGTTATATGCGCTGAAAAGGATTATCTGAAAAAGGTAAGGGAAATTTGTGACAGGAAAAACCTGCTTCTGATATTTGACGAGGTACAGGCAGGAGTGGGTCGAACAGGAAGGCTTTTTGCCCATGAAAATTTTGGTGTTTTTCCTGATATCATGAGCCTTGCAAAGGCCCTTGGAAATGGCCTACCTATTGGCGCCATGCTGGCAAAGGAAGAGCTGAACAGTGTTTTTGGCCCCGGAAGCCATGCAACAACCTTTGGGGGTACGCCCCTTGTTACAACAGTTGCGGAGGCAGTGATAAAAACTATTATCAACGATGGTATACTTGAAAAATGCAGGGAGACAGGAAGATATTTCAGAGAAAAACTGGGCGAACTTAAAGAAACATACGGTTTTATAAAGGATGTTCGCGGTATTGGTCTTATTACCGGTTTAGAACTTGATATCCACGGGGCTCCAATCGTTACCGAGTGTATAAAAAGAGGTTTTCTGATTAACTGTTCTCAGGAAAAGGTACTCAGGTTTGTTCCACCCCTTATAATATCAAGGGAAGAAGTGGATATGCTGATAAATTGTTTAAATGAAATATTCAGGAAGTGTTAAATGAAAAAGGATCTTTTATCAATCAGCGATTTGAGCAAAGAGGAGATTATTGCCCTGATCAACAGGGCAATAGAGATCAAGTCAAAAGGCAGGAATATAAAACGCTCCCTTGAGGGGTACACCCTTGGCCTTATTTTTGAAAAGGCATCAACCAGGACGCGTGTATCCTTTGAAGTGGCAATGTTCAGGCTTGGGGGGCAGACCATCTTTTTAAACAGGGCAGATACCCAGTTGTCAAGGGATGAGAATATCCATGATACCGCCAAGGTGTTATCCAGGTACCTTGATGCTGTCGCCATAAGAACCTATTCACAGAAGCTGATTGAGGATATGGCCAGGTTTGCTGATATTCCTGTAATCAACGCCCTTTCAGACCTCTGTCACCCCTGTCAGGTCTTAAGCGATCTGATGACAGTGAAGGAGAAAAAGGGAACAGTGGAAAAAATCAGGATAGCATGGATAGGCGATGGAAATAATGTGGCGAATTCATGGATACATGCAGCGCGGATACTGGGATTTGAACTTGTGATTGCCTCTCCTCCTGGTTATAAACCCTTACCCGAGGCGCTGGAAGGAAGCGGTGACAATATAAAGGTAGTGGATGACCCGTACGAGGCTGTAAAGGGCAGCTCAGTTATAAACACTGATGTCTGGGTAAGCATGGGGCAGGAAAAGGAGCGGGCAAAGAGGGTTTCCGATTTTAAGGGATATCAGCTTGATGCCAGTTTGATAGCTGCTGCGAACAAGGATGTTGTTGTTATGCACTGTCTGCCAGCCCATCGTGGAGAAGAGATAACAGGAGAGGTGCTTGACGGGTCGAAATCCATCGTGTTTGACCAGGCAGAAAACAAGCTCCATCTGCATCAGGCACTGCTGGAAAAATTAATATTGACAACATTGTAAAAAGGGAAGTTATCACGCAAAGCCGCAAAGAACACCAAGAAAAACAATTTATTTTAAGTGTTTACCTTTGAGACTTTGTGGCTTTGTGTGCGATTCAGCTTTTTTACGAAACCATCAATATGGGATAAAAATTTATATAAAATGGAGAAACATCGTGAAAGAAAAAATAAAAAAGATAGTTCTAGCCTATTCAGGCGGTCTCGACACATCAGTAATACTTACATGGCTGAAAGAAACCTATGATTGTCCGGTAGTGGCATATGCGGCTGACGTTGGTCAGGGTGATGAGGTAACAGGGATCAGGGAAAAGGCATTGAAAACAGGCGCGGATGAGGTAATTATCGAGGATCTGCGTGAGGAGTTTGTTAAGGATTACGTCTTTCCAGCCATACGTGCAAATGCGGTTTATGAATCAGGTTATCTCCTTGGCACATCGCTCGCAAGGCCCCTTATTGCATTAAGACAGGTTGAAATCGCCAGACAAACAGGCTCAGATGCAGTCAGTCACGGCTCCACTGGCAAGGGAAATGACCAGGTCAGGTTTGAACTGGCATACATGGCCCTTGAACCAGGGCTTAAGATCATTGCCCCATGGAAAATATGGAGCTTCAAGGGGAGGGAAGACCTGATCAAATATGCAAAGGAGAGGAATATCCCTGTGCCTGTAACAAAGGCAAAACCATATTCAAGTGACAG
>JAFGFM010000020.1 GCA_016931115.1 Deltaproteobacteria bacterium
CTTGTAAATATCTTTGTTTTTTCTATCCCTCGAATCATTACATGATGCAACACTCCGGGGCATCTAATCTGGCTGTTCTTGGCATGACAGGAATTTATTCTGCCTCTATAATTTTATCAATTAAATTATAGTCGCGGATTGTCCCCATTTACATGGCTGCCCAGAATATAATTCTCATATCTCTCCCTTCACCGAACACAATATTTAGTCGCGCCGCTGGGGGTTTCAACTAAAATGCCTCTTTAAAAATCAATATTTTTTCTCTCCAAGGGCAATTGACTTAGAGAATGGAAACTCCTTGCGTATCTTTTCAATGATTTCCGCATTTCTTGCATAAACTTCCCAGTAGGCTCCATCTATACAAGAAAAATAAATGTCTACCGTTTTTTTAATAAAATCCTTATTAAGATTGATCGTCGCAATGGACAATTTATCCTTGATTCCGTATATCTGCCCCCATTCCTGGATAATATATTTTGCATAATCGGGAATAAATCCTTTTCGCGTGAGGCGCGTAAGCTGTGACTCTTCAATTATTAATTCGTCGTATTTGTTCTCATAATCAGAAAAATATTTGAAATCCTGATTGTCTAGAATCCAATAATAGTCTTTGATTCCATCGCGTACAGGCTCAATAAGTTCATGGAAACCGTAATCAATACGGCTTAGCTTTTGAGCCTTGCCGTAATCTTTCTTTTGTTTTTTCCCAAAAATTTTTATTCCATTCATTTTATTTCAACCCCCACCAGCCCCGCCGTGATTTTTGCAACAAGCAAGGAACTCTTCGGGGTCTGGTGTAGCACGATGTTATAAAATTATTTTGTCTCAATACGTTTAAATCCATTCATCGGATCAACAATATAATATCCCGGAAATGGAGCTGATGAATCTGGTTTATAGGGTTTTTCTTCTATTAATTTGATTTCATTTCTATCAATCCTGACTGATAACCATGAATCCACAGTGTGAATAATGAAATGATGATAGTCAGAGTCTGTACCTTGGTAGTATAGCTCCCTTATATTTTTATTATTATTGTCTTGCCAATATTTTCCATACCATTCGACAAATTCTTTATTTTGCCATACTCGATTGTTGGAGCAGCTAGCTATAAAAACAGGCAGTAGTATTAAAAGTATGATGGTGTATTTTTTCATATTTTATAACATAGAAGTATCAGGCAAATTTTCCTATATCCACTTTTAGGAAAAGATGCGAAAATACTCGTTAATAATTAATAAAACAATAAATAATAATCTTTTTGGCTTCATATTGAAACCGGCAAAACAGGCAAAGCATATTTCAAAAGCTAATATGTCAAAAAATACTTAATATAAATAATCTTAATGAAATTCAATATGTTATAGGCTTATAACTTTTAAACCGATTTTTGCACTGGTAATACAGGAATATTTTAGATAGGGTCTAATCCCTGTTTAACCCTTACTTGTTTTTCACTATACTTTACATTTATATCCTAAGGGCAGAATAGTAATCTATAAACTGTTTTGGATTTAGACACTTATTCGCCCGCACATCACGAATGATACCTTCAATGTCTTTTTGACCAAAACCCTTTGATTTAATTTTGCTGCCTATCCTTTTTAAAAACCATTGAATGCTTTACAAAATATTAAAAACCAATTATTTTACCTGCTTTACAATTTCCGGGTTTTATAAATGGGGTTGATAAACCTTTTATTTCTGACATATTCCAGATAAAATTCCGGGCTAAAAGGAGAAACAGATGTCAGCTTCAAAAAAGATACAGGCCGCTATAACGCAGGCCTCATGGATAAGAAAGATGTTTGAGGAGGGGGCAAAGAGAAAGGCCATTTATGGCGATAAAAATGTCTTCGACTTCAGCATCGGAAACCCAAACATTGAACCACCTGCAGAGTTCAAAGAGATACTCAAGGAACTCGTTGATGATACCTGTAAGGGGCAGCACTGCTACATGTCAAACGCAGGTTATGAAGATACCAGGAATAGAGTTGCGGAATACCTCTCCGCACATCATAAAAAGATATTCTCCCGCGACGATATAGTGATGACAGTGGGGGCAGGCGGGGCACTCAACATAATACTCAAGGCCATACTTGATCCGGGTGATGAGGTGATAATACCTACCCCATGTTTTATGGAATACAGGTTCTATGTTGATAACCACCAGGGGGTGCCAAAGTTTGTACCGTGCAGACCCGATTTTTCCTTTGATCTTGAGGCCATTAAAAATGCCATGACAGATAAGACAAAGGCCGTACTGATCAATTCGCCCAACAACCCCACAGGAAAGGTATTCCCAAAGGAAGAGCTTGATGCCCTTGCCTCGCTTCTCAGGGAATACAGTGAAAAGAATGGAGAGCCCATAAATCTTATTGCGGATGAACCCTATAAAAAGATCATCTTTGATGGCATAAAGGTGCCAAGCATATTTGAGGTCTATAAAGATAGTTTTATTGCGACCTCCTTTTCAAAAGACCTCTCCCTTCCGGGTGAAAGGATAGGATATGTTGCGCTTAACCCTGATATGGATGACAGGACCACTGTATCGTCAGCCCTTGTCCTTGCAAACAGGATCCTGGGTTTTGTTAATGCCCCTGCCCTTATGCAGAGGGTGATTAACAGGCTTTTAAATGTGAGCATAGATGTAAATATCTACCAGAAAAAAAGGGATCTCCTGTGCGACGGGCTTGCCTCACTTGGTTATGAATTTTTCAGGCCCCAGGGCGCCTTTTACCTTTTTCCTAAAAGCCCGATAAAAGATGATATTGCCTTTGTCTCTGTGCTCAAGGATGAAAACATACTCACCGTGCCGGGTACAGGCTGCGGAGGGCCGGGCCATTTCAGAATAGCCTATTGTGTTTCTGATGAAACAATAATAAACTCTATGCCGGGCTTTGAAAGGGCAATAAAGAAGTTCAAATAATATAATCCCCTGAAACCTTTAGGAGGCGGCGATGTATTCAAAAATGTTATCTTTAAGATTTCCTGTACAGGTGGTTAACGAACCCATTGTTGTGAATCTGGTTAAAGATTATGATCTCTCCTTCAATATACTAAAGGCCACTGTCTACCCCAGACAAGAGGGGTTAATGGTCCTTGAACTATCCGGCCACAAGAGCAACTATCTGAAGGGTATCAAATACCTCAAAGGCCTGGGCATAGATGTAAAAAACATCGGCAATGACATCAAAAGGGATGATGCGAAATGCTTCCAATGCGGGGCCTGCACAGCAGTATGCCCGACCGGTGCGCTCTATATAAAACGCCCTGAAATGGAGGTAATCTTTGACAACAGCAAGTGCAGCGCCTGTGAACTCTGTGTTGCAGCATGCCCGGCAAAGGCCATGGAGGTAAACTTTGACAGGATCCTGCTTGAGTAAAAGGTACAAGATTATAACCCTGGGCTGCAAGGTCAACCAGTGTGAAACAGCCTCCATTCAGGAAAGATTTGCCTCAGAAGATTTTCAACCAACAGAAGATTCTTTGGAAGCCGATATCATTATTGTAAACACCTGCATTGTAACACAGAGGGCATCATATCAGTCGAGGCAGGCCATAAGAAGGGCCATTAAGGAGAACCCCTCTGCAAAGATCGCTGTAGTGGGCTGCTACCCTCAGGTCTTTCCTGAAGAGCTGAAAAGGATAGAGGGCATACATCTGCTTGCAGGTAATACTGACAAGGTTGGTATTGTCGATATCCTTATCAACTCTGATCCTGACCCTTTAAATAGCGGCCATGTAAGAGGTACCGGCGAAAAGAACCACTTTGACACCGCCCCGGCAAAGAGATTCATGGAGCGCACAAGGGCCTTCCTAAAGATTCAGGACGGGTGTGACTCATTTTGCAGCTACTGCATTGTCCCATATGCGCGCGGCCCGATAAAAAGCATGAAGCAGGATTATGTGACAAAGGCCATAGCAACCTTTAGCGAAGAGGGCTACAAAGAGATTGTGCTCACTGGCATACACCTTGGCAAATATGGAAAAGAGCTCACAGGCAAATCTGAACTGGTTTCATTGCTGAAGCTGATAGCAAAACAGGCCCCACCATTAAGGGTGAGGCTGAGTTCACTTGAACCGGGAGAGATCAGTGATGAGCTGATTCACATGGTGGCAACGGAGCCCTGGCTCTGCCGCCATTTCCACATACCCCTCCAGAGCGGTGACAAAGAGATACTGAAGAGGATGAACCGCCATTATACACCTGACGATTATGAGCGACTTGTTATCAGGATACATGAGGCGATCCCTGATGCAGCTATAGGCGCAGATATTATTACCGGGTTTCCCGGTGAAGATGAAAGGGCATTTAACAATGGTTATTCGCTGATAGAAGATTTGCCCATATCATATCTGCATGTATTCCCCTTTTCTCCCAGAAAGGGTACACCCGCAGCAGGGTTTAAAGGGCAGGTAGATACAGCCATAATAAAGGAAAGGGCTCAGAAATTAAGGGAACTCGGTAAAAATAAGAAAAACCTGTTTTACAGATCATTCATTGGAAAAGATGTGACCCTTCTCGCCGAAGGATGGGAGTCTGAACAGGAGAAGACCATAAAGGGTTTGACAGATAACTACATTAAGGTGGTGGCGCATTCTGAAAAGCTCGTCAGGAACGAATTTATAAGGGTAACAGCAGAAAGAGTTCACAGGGATTATCTGTTCGGGAAAATTAAATGCGATTAATTGCAGTGTCTGGGCATCAGTAAGGCGTTAGATGCAAGGCACCGAGGAGCGCCGACTGAGGCGTACAACAGCTACGCCGCAGGGAGAGAAGCGACGAAGGTAACACCGCAGATAAGGCCTTAATGGTGGCCAGATCATCCCTTTCTCCTCATGCCTCTCACCTCCTCTTTCCACCCCCTCTTTTTTCGTCCCTTTATCCTTCTCGATTTATCCGGGTCATTGGTGATATCAAGGAAGAAAGAGCCGGGGCTAAACTCCTTTACTGCCTCTTTTTTCACCGGGGCAGCTGCCTCTCTCTCCTCTTTGGCATACTTTGGCACAGGAGGCCCGGCAATATATTCTGCCGGTATTTCAGGGGCAATATAAAGCCCACCGAATGCGGCAAAATGCACCCCTTCTTTAGCTGCCCTGTGGGCCATTACCTCTATGATCACAGGCTTCTGATCCTTTCTTTTGCCTATTCTTTCAGCCATCCCTTTTTCAGGCGTAAGGATATAAAAGTGACCCTCTCTCTTTATCAACCCATCATCAATTACACTTATATGAGCCCTTCTCCTGACAGGGGTAAAAAGCAAAGGCGGGAGGTCTGCGGCAGGAAGGCTTGTATCTAAAATCCAGTTTCTTGATACTGCCCGGATATTCTTACCATCTGATTCAAAAAGCCCCCTCTCCTCACTCATCAGCACCTCGTTTATGCTGCCCTCTCCCACATGCGGCATATCAGGCTCTTCATGCATCGCCCTCACGAGATCCTTTATTGCCACAAACCCATCCGTGTCAGGGACAATACCGAACTCATAGGGGCTGTGCCTGAGTATATAAACCATAAACCTGCTGAGACTATGTGTCTTTATTCTGCTTTTCTGCACCGGTATGTATCAGCCTTCTTGATTGGAAAAAAATTAAATGAATTTTTTTGTGATCAGGCCATGGTTCAACTGCCCATCTCATTGGTAAGATAAGGCTCTATGGATTTTGCTGTAAGTGAACCAAGCTCCGTGATAAGGGCCAGATCATCATCCCTGAAACCGTATGGCTTTTCATGGGAATCTATATAAAGAACGCCCATCAGCCTGTTATCCTTTAATATTGGAGCGCACATGACAGAACCGATCTTTAAAAGTTTCAGGGTACCTGAGAGCTCAAGCTCCTTTTCATTTGTCACATTGGGGACTATCAGCGGTGTCTTGCTTGAAATCACCCTGTCAACGATCATCCTGCTGAATCCACCCTCCTGTTCCTCTTTTCCTGATCTTGACCTTGAGATAACAGTCTCTACCATCTTGCCGCTAGAGTTTTCAGTACAGAGAATAATCACAACCCTGTCAACCCTCAAAAAATGGTTTAGTATATGGTCAAGGAGCCTTCCTGCTACCTCGTCCACATCTGATGATACATGAAATACATTATTTATGTTGGTGATCAGCTCCCTGTTTTTGATATCTGTGAATGGCCTGAAAAAGGTTGTGGCGCCGGGGTCTAATTCATCCCTGCCTGAGTGGTTATTTAATGACCCCAGGAATGACTTGATATGATCAGGGCACATCTTTCCAAGGCAAATGAGTGTCATGCCTATTACGATAGGACAGTTTTCCTTTATCTCATAATATTCATCAGGGTTTATACGGCTGCCATTCACATATGTTCCGTTCTGGCTGTTAAGGTCTTTGACGAAAAAACTGCCATCCTTCTCCATGATATTGAGATGGGTGCGGGAAACAGACATATCCGATATCTGTATGTCATTCTCCTCTGAGCGCCCGATATTGACACTGCTTCCCACAAGCTCAAAAGACTGGTTATGACCATACCCTGAAAAAATAAACAATTTTGCCATGACAACCACACCTTAAATAAGAAGAGCCATAGATCCTGATGCAATTATTTTTAAGCATGGAATATATCAGCCATTATCATACAAGTCAAAGTCATTCTCAAAGAAGATTTTTCAATGTCATAAGCCCTTTTTGTTAAAAAAATACTTTTATTATCTGTCAATAGAGGTATAGTCACAGCTAACAAATTAACACCTGTAAATATGACCCTCAAGGGGTCTTTTTTAAATGAAAACAATCTATCGTTTAAAGGAGCTATAAAATGTATAGAAAATTGGCAGCAGCCCTCCCGGCTATCCTGATGGTCATTATGATGTTTTTCTCTATTACGTCAGCAGCAGAGGCTGACAGGATTGCCATCGTTAATGGTAAGGATATCCCAAAAGATGAGTATGAAAGGGAGATTTCAAGGATCAAAAATCAGGTATCTGCACAGGGTGGAGAGATTGCTGAATCGGAAATGGCTGAGATAAAAAAACAGGTTATGGAAAATCTCATAAGCATGGAGCTTTTATACCAGACCTCCCTTGAAAAGGGGGTCACGGCAGATCAGGCATTGATAGATAATGAATGGGCTCAGGTAACATCCAGATACCCTGATAAGAATGACCTGAAAAAGGCACTGGATGATTTAAAGGTAACAGAGGAGATAATAAAGGCACAGATTAAAAAGGGGCTTACAGTTAATACCTTTATAGATAAGAATTTTGTCGAAAAAACAGTGATCCCGGAGAGCGAGGCAAAGGCCTACTATGATAACAATGCAGAGAGGTTCAATAAGCCTGAATCAGCAAGGGCAAGCCATATTTTGATCAAGGTGGAGCCCACTGCAGATGAAGCAAAAAAGAAGGTAGCCAGGGCAGAGATAGAAAAGATACAGGCAAGAGTAAAGGCCGGTGAAGACTTTGCAGCCGTTGCAAAGGAAAGCTCCCAGTGCCCGAGCAGCAAGGATGGTGGAGACCTGGGTGTATTTACAAGAGGTCAGATGGTTAAACCCTTTGAAGATGCCGCATTTACCCTGGCACAGGGCGCTGTTAGTGACATTGTGGAAACCGAGTTCGGGTATCATCTCATAAAGGTTACTGAAAAACAGGCTGCGGGTAAATACAGCTTTGACGAGGTAAAGGTAAACCTCACAAAATACCTGAAAGAAACAAAGGTAAAAAAGGATTTGAGTGACTTTGTTAAAGGGCTCAGGGACAAGGCAAAGATAGAGACCTTTTAAATAAAAAAACTGTATGGCAAAGATCTGCTATCTTTTAGGAAAAACATCCTCGGCCAGGCAGAAGCTCCTCATAAAAATGATGGGGGAATCCTTGGGCCGGGGTTTTCTTCATATCGTCCCCACAAAAGGGCGGGTAATGGAGCTTGAGACAGACCCCGAGTTCTGGATCAGGCGTGATATTAATACCCTTACAGGTGTGATCCACAGGATATTTGAAGAGGATATAAGGCCCGATAAATATGCGGATCATTTTGCCATAGACCGGATGGTCTCAGAGATGCTCATCATGAAGGCCATCCAGGATAGGGCAGGTGATTCTCAGGGCCTTGCCTATTTTAACGCCCTTTTCACAGGGGATCAGGAGAACACCGAATTCACAGGCATCTGCCGGAACATCGTAAGTTTCATCTCTACCCTCTACCAGAACAATTATGAAGATATATATGCAGGTGACCTTGGCGGCAGGATAATAAGAGAGGAGGCCAAAAGACCAGGGTCATCGGATGAAAGATATGCACTTGAGGGGGACCTCCTGTGGCTCATGGGCGACTATGAAGAGCTCAAAAGGGAGATCAGGGGGTATGACAGCGATGATATATATAAAGATGTGCGGGATTTTCTAAAGGGGAAAAACCGGCCATCATGCATGAAACGCCATGACATAATAATACTGGATAGCCTTGCGCACATAACAAGGATAGAGGAGGAGATACTCTTTTACCTGGCCGGTATATCGAATGAACTCTGGTGGCTAATAGATTATGACAGTGATGGCCCTGACCCCATAACTGAATTCAAACAGGCCTGCGGGAGTGAAGCAAGAAGGGGCGTTCCAGCTATAAAGGGGGAACAGGGGTCATGCAGGGCATACTACTCGCTTGCCTCACTTATGGATAAACTTAATGAGAGCGGGGCGAAGGAGACCACCTTCAGGGCTGTTGATGTGCCTTATCCAAACCCATATGCAGCCATCATCTACTCAGACAGGGATGAGAGCACCGATTGCGAATGCAACAGCCTCAAGATAGGGGCATTTGCCACACAGACAGATGAGGTTAAGGCCATTGCATCAAGGATCAAGCGGATATTGTGCAATAAAGGGGCGGATGGCCCTGTCAACCCGGGTGATATAAGGGTGATATTCCCTGACCTTACCTCCTATGCCCCCATTGTATTCGAGATATTCACTGAATACGGGCTCCCCTTCAGCCTCACAAAGGGGATACCACTATCTTCACACCCCCTCTCAAACCTCTTTTTAAGGATAATAGAACTCCCCATCCACGGCTTTAAAAGGGAGGATATTTTCGGCCTCTTTTCATCAGCAATGATAAGGCCTCAGTTTATGGGTTTTAAACCCCCTGATTTCTCACTTGATCTCCTTTCCGGGGATATACTGCTCCCTGGTGACACTTTAGATTCGGTTACCCCTCTGCTGAATAAAGAGACCACTGAAAATCTATATAACCTGAATGTACACCTGTTTGATACTGCCATGCAAAGGTGCGGAATGGAGAGGTTTGGCAAGAGGCTTGAAGAGATAAGTGATGAAAGGCTCTCTTATTTTAAAGATATATACATTGCGGCATTATCCGCGACAAAAAACAGGGAAGAAAAGGATGGGCTTAAAAAGGAATATTATTCCTTTATTCGCGAGCGTATCCTGTTCAAGGCAATGCTTGGGCCATTTATCACCTTAACAGAGCAGGAGACCCCTGAAGGTATAGTTGAGGTGTATAAAGAGATATTGACCCTTCTGGGCTTTCCGGCCAATATCCTTTCTACTGGTAAAGGTGAAAATGGACTAGCGCCAGAGATAAAAAGGGGGCTGCTTAAAAGGGATGTCAGGGCATTTACACTGCTCAATGAACTCCTTGTTACAAGCCAGAATGAGGTAAAGCTGGCCCAGCGGTTATTTGAAACAAAAAAGGGTGATATTGCCCCAATCTTTTTTAAAAGTTACAGGAACAGGATCAATAACCGGTCCCTGCTTGATGAAAGAAACCCTGATGTAATACGCGTCTCACAGTGGCTTGAAACAAGGGGCCGCTCCTTTGACTACCTTTTTGCGGGCGGGCTTATATCAGGCAGTTTTCCTTTCAGGGAGCGCCCTGACTTTATCATACCGGAGGCATCAAGGGGCATATTCAGGATCATTGACCCGGTTGATCAATCCAAACAGCTCTTCTGCAGTATACTTAAAAATTATGAGAAGGGGCTTTTTTTATCATACCCCCTGAGCATATCAGAAAAGCCTGTACAGCCTTCACAGATAATACAGGACCTCTGTGCCCTTGTTAAAAACATGGACGATAAAGGCATATCAGATGTTGGGATGATCTGGGAGGCTGAAAAGGAGTATACCTCCCGGACAGATATGCTAGATGCAAATAAGTTAAAAGCCGGGACAAATATGAATGGCACAAATGAAGTGCTGAAGAATATCATTATCCGGGACAGTTCAAATGCAGAGGATATCATAAGGGGCATAAGGTCAAATGGCTCAAGAAGGGCGACAAACGGACTTTTTGAATATGACGGCATAGTTAAAGATGCAGGTGCGTTTACTGATTACATCAAAGATAACAGGAGGGTTTACTCATCCTCAAGCCTTGAGACCCTTGCAAACTGCCCCATGAAATATCTATTTCAGTATATTTATAATATAAAAGACCCGGATGAATTAACAGCCGATACCACCATGAGGGATTTTGGCCTGATTACACATGAGATACTGAGCCGGTTTTTTAAAAGGCTTATAGGGCTTGATACGAATATCAGCAGCATGGGCATTGAGAGGGCCTTTGCCCTTGCAGAAGAGATTATCGAACAATACATAAACAGCACCCCTGACATGGGTCATCTTGATTTTGCCGAATATTTCAAACAAGAGCTCACAGCAGGGCTTACCCCTGAAAAAGATGCAGGTATAAGAGAGGGCATAATGGCATCCCTTATCCGGTTTGAAAATGATGAATTTAAAAACAGGGCACCTCACGGGGTGGAGTATGAATTCGGGTCAGGAGAGACAGAAGTAAGAATCAGGGATATAGGTATAAAGGGGTATATTGACCGGTTTGACAGGGATACCAACTCCCCCGACAGCTTCTATATATATGATTACAAGACAGGCCGGATAAAACCCTCTTCAAATATCAAAAAGGGGCTCGCGTTTCAGTTGCCCTTTTATATAAAGGCCCTTCAGTCTGTAAACAGGGAGGCCATGATATCCGCCTCATTTTATGCACTTAAAAGGGATGCCTTTATTGAAAAGGATGTATTAAAACAGCAGGCTTCTACAGGCGGCCCTTCGGGCGGGGTCGATATATCAGGGGTAACCCTTATAGATGAATTTGTTTTAAAACTTGCGAGGCTTATTGATAAAGGGCTTTTTCACCACTCTGCGGATGGGCTTACATGCGAATACTGCACATACAGGTATGCATGTTACAGGAACAATAGAAGGATGGATTTTCTTGTTGAAACCCCTTCAGGGAAGGCGATTTACTCCGGTAAAATGAACCTTTTAATGTGGCAGGGGGTGGATGAATTCAGGAAGGAGTGGAAGGCCATCAGGCAGAGCATGGAAAAGGCAGAGACACTCAAGACCCCGTCAGCTAGAAAAAGGCACATAGATGCGATTATGGAATTTAAGAATGATCTGAATCAAAGAAAAATCGGGCTCCCCTTTACAACAGGGTATATTGAAAGCCTTATGGTGGAGTTAGACCTCTTTTTATACCGGAATAACCAGCTAAACGCAGAAGAATTAATACAGGTTACTTCCTGAACTTATTCTTCAGACAGCGCTCCCCCAGGTATGACAATATGATAACTGCCGCAAGTACAAGTATAAGGGGGTCACTTATTATTTTTACAATAGTATCCATAAATAACATATCGGCAAAAAATGATGCCGGCTTTAACCTTTGGGCAGGTAAAAAGGAAAATTTAATAGACAGCCAAAAAAAAAGGTAATATATTCGAATTCCTTTTGAAAGGCCACTGTAGCTCAGTTGGTAGAGCACCTCACTCGTAATGAGGGGGTCAGCGGTTCGATTCCGCTCAGTGGCTCCAGTGATAACAAGCACTTACAGATTTATCACTTTTACCTTCTCCTCATTTGCTACTATTTTCTTATTCTTAAGCCATTGTTCTGCTACCTTTTCAAAGGAAGGAATTTTTTTGTCAGGCAGATATGATCCATGATCAACCTGTTTTAAAATCGCCTGCATCACCTTATTCGCTTCACTTTTTGTTGCCCCTTCCTTTAAGGTATTCCATCTCCTTTTTCCATGCTGGTCATAAAAATCTATAACCCAGCGCCCCCGCCTCTTTTTTATGCAAGCCATATTTTCTCCTTCTGAAAATTAATGTTTAACAGTTATTAAAAGATATATTGTAAGAATGTTTTATATATTTAATATATCATGTTGTAGGTCAATGGATGTCTTGCTTTCTTATTAAAAAAGCTGTAATTATTACACTTATGGGAGAAAAAAAATATTCAGCACAAGAGTAGATGATGAATGCATCAAGGATTTAAAACACCTTGCTGTTGATACGGATAAGTCTTTAGGTGAATTGCTTGAAGAGGCCATTGAGGATATTGTTAAGAAGTATGAGAAGAAGTTAAAAAAATAATTTTTTTTGGAGGTTTCCAATGGGGCTTAAAACACTTTCGAGAAGGCACATTGAGTTTGATCGTTTGACCAAAAAATATTTGATGAATAGTAATCACAGAGGTCTTATTTTTCTACTCATAATCACTTCTATAATTATTTTGGCCTCATGTGCAGTTGA
Source organism: Deltaproteobacteria bacterium (assembly GCA_016931115.1). Lineage (GTDB taxonomy): Bacteria > Desulfobacterota > DSM-4660 > Desulfatiglandales > HGW-15 > JAAZBV01. The sequence continues at coordinate 12,556 of JAFGFM010000020.1, forward strand.
ACAGAAAAAAAAGCCAGTTAATGACTCAATGAATAAATCAATTTCTGAAACAGAAAGAAAATTACAGTATGAATGTTCAGAAATTAGAGATAGAGTGTATAGTCTTAGGTCGAAAATCCACCGATTTGAACAACTTCAACTAAGGCAAGTAAGGGGCAATGAGGTTGAGAATGATTATCAACGTGCTATGGAAAATAATCAACGTATTATTGACAAAGTATATTTACAAATTGATCAATTAGAAAGCCATGCATCTTATATTGGCTGTACGAGATAATTTGCCTTTTAGTAATTCAAATAAAATTAATTTTCAAAGAACTATTGTCTACATTTTCTACTTAAATGTATACAGTTGTCCCATTAATGCACACAAGCAATACTTTCTGATTGCATCTTTTCTTTTTTTGGGATTCTGCTTTTTATCACCCAATCGAAAATGATAAAGCTGGCATTCAGTAAAAGTGCAGTCTAAAACTTCACTTGGAATCTATCCTGAACAGTTTAAGCACTTTTCATGGTTAACCCAACTTCCGCAGTTAGAATGATAAAATAAAAAAATGAGAGAAAAAAAGGAAGGCGGAAACATATAAGTAACTGATATTCCAATGGGTGATTTTTATTACTTATTAAAAAGTCGACGTAGTGACGACCAAGTGAATTGACTTGAAATTGAATCATGCCCTAATTGGAGCATGTACATCAGGAAAACAACTCGCATTAAAGACGGCAAAAGCCATGACTACTGGGCCTTGGTTGAATCATATCGGACACCAAAAGGCCCGCGGCAACGCACTGTTGCCTGGTTAGGAGATCTGGATAAGGCAGGCAGACTTGGCATAGAGAAGTACACAAAAAACAATACCGAGTCACAACAGGATCTGTTTAATAAATCCCCAGAGCCTGAGTGGGTAGAAGTCAACGTTAATGGTATAAGGATTGAGAACATAAAAGATTTTGGCGGTCCATGGCTGTGCATGGAGATTATCCGCAGACTGCACCTGGAGCAGTTTTTCGAAAAGCATATCCATAAAGGACGAGAACTCATACCATGGTCTGCCATGGCGCAGGTATTAATAATATGCAGATTATGTAATCCATCAAGTGAACTGCATATAGCTGAACATTTATTTGAAGAAACAGCACTATCGGACCTTCTTGGTATCCCATTAAAAAGAATAAACGAAGATCGTCTATACCGTGCTCTGGACAAAGTGTTACCGCATAAGGATGACCTGGAGGCACATCTAAAAAAAAAGCAGGAAGTCTGTTTAATCTGGACTACGATCTGTTTTTATATGACGTAACAAGTACCTACTTTGAAGGCCTTGCAAATGGCAA
>JAFGFM010000166.1 GCA_016931115.1 Deltaproteobacteria bacterium
ACCCGAACCCGCGCTTAAGGGCACTGTAAAACCCGGTGATAAACTTGAAGGGTGGGTAGCATTTGCAGTGGATAAAAAGGATAAGGGTCCGGTAATGGTATTTGATCCTGATACAGGCGGCGCAACAGGCAGGGGCAATACCCTGTTTTTTAAGTTGTCTAAGGATTAATCTTACCAGATTCGTGATTTAAGAATGTAGGGGCAGACCTGCTTGCCGCGCCATAGCTTCTCAGGCCATCATAACCTAACGATGGTGGTCAGCGACGGCGGGCGTGTCTGCCATGTTTTTTAATTCCTCTTGTTCCCATGGTCCCCGTGGGAACATTGCTTTTGACGCTCTGCGTCTCTCTTTCAAATCTGATGTCACACCATCTTGTCACATAGTACTACTTAAAATCAGTGGACCTACTTGAGAAATCAAACAGAGTCGTCATCCCCGCGAACAGACTGTATCGCAATCTCCAGATGGTTTAGTTTTCATACCCCCCTGCCCTATTGAATAGCTTTTATTTTAATCCTTAAATACTATCTCTGTTCTTTAGCTTTAATATTATGTCCTTTTATTTCATCATGTTGTATCAATAGAAAGCTTACAACTAAATATTTAGTTGTCAAGTAACTAATATCTTAGTTATAAGCATACACAAGGAGATACATTATGAAAAAGAAAAATATCGAAGATACTGAAAAACGGTTGTTAACAGAAGTTGAACTTGAACTTATGACTATACTCTGGAGAATTAACGAAGGCACAGTGGGACAGGTCATGTCCGAACTGCCAGAGGGACGTGAACTTGCCTATACATCCGTTTCCACAATCCTCAGAATCCTGGAGCAAAAAAAGATTTTGGGTACCCGCAAGGAGGGGCGCGGACATATATATATACCTCTCATGACCAAATCTGATTATGAGGAGAAGACAGTCAGACATGTTGTTGACAATATCTTTGATGGTGCCCCTATCTCCCTTATAAAAAGGTTGCTTGATACAGTAAGTATCACTGAGGAGGAGCTTGAAGAGATAAAGGACCTTATAAAAAAGAACGGTAAAAAGAAATGAGCCTTGTGCATATATTCTCAACCTATATAAACCTGAATATCCTTATTGTTGCAGGTTTCTTAAGCCTCTTTCTGTATCAGATGATAAACCGATTAATAAGGAGGAGTATCAGTTCAGAATCCCTGCTCAAACTGCACTATGCAGTGTTAACAATACTATTTTTTATCCTGATTGCTTATCCCTTTCTTCCGGATAAAAAGGTCTTTATGCCATCTGCAAAAATCTGGTCTGCCCAGTCAATAAAGACATTTAACATGGATTATTCGCCATCTGATAATGAAGGTTATCTGAGCCTCCCAGGTCTAAAAGAAAATAATTCAATGGATGCTGGAGTTATTAGGATTACAGGAATCATCTTTTTAGGCTCACTGTTCATGCTGGGGATCATCAGAATATCCAATGATCTGCACAGGCTGATGTTAATCCGAAAAGAATCCTATCTCATAAAAAAATACCGGGCTGTCTCCATTTATGCAAATAACCGCATAAAGGTGCCTTTTTCTTACTGGCTTCCGGGTCAGGCGAATATAGTAATTCCAACCGGGTTACTGGGTAAAGATCAGGATTACAGGATCACTCTTTTACACGAGATACAGCATCACCGTAACGGCGATACAAAATGGGTGTATGCCATATGGCTGATAAGATCCCTATGCATAATCAATCCATGTATACATATTTGGAACCGTTTTATATCCGAGCTTCAGGAGTTTGCCTGTGATGAAGCGCTGGCCGGCAGAAGTAAGATTGATTCACAGGCATATGCACGCTGCCTGCTTGAGGCAGCGAAATCAGCGTTAAACTGTAAGCGGGTGCCTGTATGCGCAACAGGTCTCACGTTTATGGTGGATCGCCAACTATTAAAAAGGAGAATCGAAAGAATGTATAATAAATTACCTGCACCATTAAAGTGGCAAACCAGTCTTATGGTAATAATATTAATTTTCGGGTTGATGGCATCTATTGCCTTTGCATCAAAAGGCGTTATACAGGACAGGCGGATAACAGAGGCACAGGCTTATGAGATGGTAGAAAAAGCCAAATCGGGCTCTGGATTTCCGATTGTTATGAATGATCTTGTTTTAAAGCAACTGAACATCTATCTGGGTACGCCGGAAGGCCGTGAATTCATAAAGAGCGCGCTTAAGAGGATGGAAGATTACCAGGGAACCATTCAGGATAAACTCAAACAATATGAGGCACCTGAGGAATTTCTTGCAATACCTCTTGTTGAATCAGGTTATCAAAACCTTAAACAGTCTGAAAAAAAAGAATTGGGAATGTTGGGCGCAGGGCTCTGGATGTTTATTGAATCAACCGCCAGAAATTATGGTCTTAAAGTAGATGATGTTAAGGATGAAAGGCTGGATGTTGATCTGCTTACTGATGCGGCGATGAGATATCTCTCTGCATGCAGGCTCAGATTTAATGACTGGCAATTGGCTCTCCTCTCATACAACATGGGAGAAGCAAATGTACAGAAGGCTATTGAAAAGACAGGCTCCCGTGATGCCTGGGAGATTATCAGGGCCGGGTATGAAAATGATAAGGACTATTATCCAAGAATAATGGCAGCAATTATAATATTAAAAAATCCTGATTTAGTTAATTAAGCAAGAGTAACATGTGATCCCATAAGCAGAATGTCTTAATATAAGAAAGGTCCCTCATAATGAGTGACCTTTCTTATGCCAACACCAACCGTGGAATCCAACATTCAAAGTCGTCATTCCCTCCCCGCATAAATGCGGGATAAACTACATCGGGAATCCATTTTTCTCTTCTTAAATTCCCCTCACTTTTAAGCCTTTCAAGAAAGAATATCTACCATCATTTCGTTCGCAGGTTTTTCCAGTAAAGCATAAAAGTATAGATGTCCCCCAATCCTTACCCCTTAATCGATATCTCAGTGAGCAACCAAGGTCAGCCCTTGACATTGGACAGTACCCAATAATTTAAAACAAAAACAACTGGATTCCCGTCTGCACGGGAATGACAAAAAAATATTATAAGTGAATTTCTATGATGCGCCTGGGCGCTTTAAGTCAGTAATTCATTATACCGAAAATATAATGGGTTAGGTTTAAGACTTTTTAGTAATAAATGCAAGAAGATATTCAATCAACAATGAACAATTATCAATGAACAATTTGGAAAATAGGCTGTAGGCTTTTAAGAAAAGCAGGCTGCCGCCTTCGCCAAAGGCTTCCACTTTCTTTAAAAAAACTATGGCGGAGAAAAATAAATTACCCTGAAAAGGCACAATGCATAACATAAAGAAAATGGATTCTCCGATCCAGTCATCACTAAAGCTATGGTCTGGCAGGAGAGTTTGTAATTACAATCTTGGCTGGTTTCCATGGTGCCGCTTACTGCACTAATTATTTATGTTATTATTCCTATCTCATTCAACAACTCTATCGCCGATGTATCCAGCTTACTAAAGGCAAACCATTTTTTCCCTAAATCCTTCAGTGATGCGCCAAAATGATATATCATCTTATCATCAAGTATTAAAAACCGGTCATGGGCTTTATCGAAAGGCTTTAATGCTATCGGCGGATATTGTTCATTATGTTTCAGCACATCAAGTTCCAGCTTTCTTGATGGATTCCTTGTAAGGATGGTAAGTGGAATCCCCTTCTTTCGTTTCGTGAATAATACCAGAACAGTTTCATCTATATAGTTATCTATAAGGATGATGGATTTTTTAGTTGATTTAACAAGATCATTTATAAAGACATAGGTATCAAAAACCTGCCCATCAAAGGGAAAAGCATCGGTGTCAGGCCTACACAGTTGACAGCCACTCAAAATCATAAATCAAAAACAACTGAATTCCCGCCTTCGCGGGAATGACGACAAATGAAAACGTCCATAAATAAGTAATTCCTTATTCATCGCTATATTCTTATTCACCATATTTTGCAACATCTTCAGCTACTGCATATCTGTTTGTATCTGTTTTCCGCTCAATTTTGACCTGGACTGTTGCACCCAAAACTTCTGCCACACGGCGGAGCATACTTAAAGAATGTCCCTCATAAGACGGTGATTCCAGGCGGCTGACCTGCTGTTGAGAAGTTTTAAGGCGCCTGGCTAATTCTTTTTGGGATATACCGGCCTCTTTACGAAGGGCCGCTATCTGCAGGGCAATTTCCCATGCATCTCCGGCCTTTTTAAATCGTTCGGCAAAGTCCTGGTCCTTAAGCTGGGTTTCCAGGTACTTATCGAAATTTGTTTTTCTTTTCATGTCTTAAACCTCCTCAGCCAATCCCGCATTCGATCTGCTGCGACCTCACGATCCTGTTTGAGGATTTTTATTGCTTTGGTTCGAATACCGTGCACCGCTATTATCCTCTGACCTTTGAAAAAGAAATAGAGAA
>JAFGFM010000167.1 GCA_016931115.1 Deltaproteobacteria bacterium
AGAAAACTATGAAAAAAGCTAATACAACACCAGTAAAGACTAGAAGGCCCATAGATCCGGCAAAAAAATTTGATAGGGTTTTTAAAATTTTTAAAGAAAAAACACCCTTGCATTATAAAATGGATGGTTCCTTTAAGAAAGATGATGTTATCGATCATGATACATTTGGAAAGGGTGTCGTAATCAGTAACGATCACAAAAAAATTGATGTGCTTTTTTCCGACAAGCTCAGGACGCTGGTGTGCGACCGCTAACGTAAGTACTTGCCAGAAAAATATCCTTATGAGATTTCATATTATCAGGAGAATGATGAAATGAATACTCATACATAACGATCCTGTGAAATCACCGAATATTATACTTATATCCATGTGATTTCACCCATTCCTGCCGAAGGTTTACACTACTGGCCTGCCTGCTCATTAAAATCAGGCAATATTTTTGAAGGAACATATACTGTTTCTTTTTTTATTTTTGCAGGGGCATGACCTGTTTTATTTTCATCATACACTGTACATGATGTCTTTGGATTTATTTTATCACCTGAGATACGACAGCGAATATACTCCTTTAAACTTAAAAGAAAAACCAGCGTTGATGAGGCAACTATACGTATGCCAGGTCTTCCGAAATATAAACGATAAAGCCCTTTTATCTCCTTAAGCAGGTCTTCACTTTTCCGGTTCTGAACAAAGATGGTTGCGGCAACAAGAAAGTATCTCATGATTTTGAGTCTCTTCTCAAATGACGAAGCAAGTTTATTTATTTTTTCATCCTTGTGTTCTTTACAATATATATAACCCATTAATGCTGTTTTTATGGCCCGAAGCATGGAGGCCCCGTTCCGGTTATAGTCGATCTCAAATGCCAGTCTTAAAAAATCCCTTGATTCATCCCCTGTAAAAAACTCGTGGTGGAACCAGATTTCTCCCTGTCCATGCTGGGATTCATATGGTATCTCGTCATTTAATTTTCCGGCCTTTTCATAGTCACTGTACAGAGGTGTACCTGGTATTGGCCCCAGAGATGCAAACTGAAGATAATCAGGTTCAAGTGCGGTGACGAAATCAACATCTTCCCAGATTGTCTTTTTGTCATGTTTTTCAAGAAAAAGGATGGATGAGGCCAGCACACTGATGCCTCTTTTCTTTAGTTCAGAGATAAGTGAAGGAAAATCTGTTCCCCTGTTTTTTTCATAGATCTCCTGACGTGATTCAACACCAATCCATATGAAACTGATGCCCATCCTTACAAGTATATCAAGGTCATTCAACTCCTTGATTGTTTCAGCTGAACTGAATATTGCAAAGGTAAAATGGCGGTTATTGGTTTCCATCAGTTCAAGTAATTCCAATGCCCTGCCCTTCATTTTAAGAAAGTTTTCATCCAGAACACCAAAATCAGTTACACCCATTTCATTCTCATAGTGGCAGCAGAGGTCATATATCTCTTTTCCGCTCTTCAGATATGGGATGTAATCGCCAAAAAAATGTGATGTTGCACAGAACCGGCATTTATTTGGGCAGCCTACGCCTGTAATAAGTATCCCTGAATCAGAGGCCCATGGAACCCCCATAACCCTCCTGTTAAAGGAGCTGTATCCAAGCGGGTGCCTGATAGGTTTGTCCTGGTTCTCTCCAAAAAGTTTTCTGAGATAAAATACCCCTTCTCCTTTACATATGTAGTCATTATCAATCATCTGCTCTATTCCGGGAATACTTACACCATGCCCTCCAAGTATGATTTTTGACTCAGGTGATAGCTGCCTGATAAGTCTTGCCATCTCCTTTGCTTTCTTGAAATTGGGGATAATGAAGCTTATTCCTATATAGTCGTAACCTTTTTTCAGTTCATGTGTGAAACGCTTAAGGTTTGGAAAATCGAGAACTGTGGTTGGAACATCGATATTCTCAGCAAGAAAATAAAGGCCCTGGCTCCTGTGGTTGAAACGATAGGAAAATATGCCCTGCTCCCTTGTGACCTGATTATGGAATAGCTCCATCTTATTTTCTTTAACGCCATACTCATCATCTACAGCATATGGCCCGAATACCGAGGTAAGTAATAATTTCATGTAATGACTCCAAATAAAAAAGCCGCAGGATTTAGTAAAATTCCCGCGGCTTAAAATAAAAGTTTTTGAAATTTTATCTATTATTCAAATATATGTAATACAACAGATAAGGACCATAACCCGATTATATACAAATTGTCAATTTATGAATTCAGATTTATGATATGCCTGAATTAATACTAAATATGCAAAACCTTCCAGAAATCCTCTTTTAAACGTTAAACATAGTCAAAATCTGTGCTGATACTCCCATTGTTCATTGTGAAGGTTACATTGTAATGGCGCCCCTGTTCAAGCAGGAAGGACTAACACGAAGGATATAAATAGGTTTATGAATGCTTTTTCAGGTTATGCTGAATACAGCTATTGACATAGTGAATAGTTCAGAATAGAGATTAACCTTCATTTTATATTTATCAAAAAGGAAATTTTATGGCTGTCAGCAAAGAAGAATCACTTGAATATCACAGGAAAATAAAGCCTGGAAAAATAGAGGTAATTGCAACAAAATCACTATCTACATCCCATGACCTGAGTATGGCCTACACCCCCGGAGTAGCTTATCCCTGCCTTGAGATAGAGGAAAACCCGCAGCTTGCATATGAATATACAGCAAAGGGAAACCTAGTTGCAGTAATAACAGACGGGACTGCTGTTTTGGGTCTGGGTAACATTGGCGCCCTTGCAGGAAAACCTGTCATGGAAGGTAAAGGTGTTCTGTTTAAGAAACTCGCTGATATCGATGTCTTTGATCTTGAATTAAATACCCAGACACCTGATCAATTCATACAGGCTGTAAAGGCTATGGAGCCGACATTCGGCGGGATAAACCTTGAGGATATCTCTGCCCCTGATTGTTTCTATATAGAAGAGCAGCTTAAAAACCAGATGAAAATCCCTGTATTCCATGATGATCAGCATGGCACTGCAATAATAACCACTGCTGCGCTTATGAACGCGGTTGAAGTCACAGGTAAAAAGATCGACGAGGTCAAGATTGTATACAATGGTGCAGGCGCAGCAGGTATAGCATGCTGTAAACTCCATTTTTCAGTTGGAGTAAAAAAAGAAAATGTTATCCTGTGCGACAGCAAGGGGGTAATCTACAAAGGAAGAAAAGAGGGCATGAACCCCTATAAGGAGGAACTGACCGCAGATACATCATGCCGCACCCTTGAAGAGGCCCTTGTAGGCGCTGATGTTTTTGTAGGGATATCTGTTAAAGATGCGCTTAAACCGGAGATGCTGCTTAAAATGGCAGAAAAGCCGGTCATATTTGCCCTGGCCAACCCTGACCCTGAGATTACTTATGACCTTGCAAAAAAGGCGAGACCTGATGCCATTATAGCTACAGGCAGGTCTGATTTCCCTAATCAGGTTAATAATGTTTTAGGGTTCCCGTTTATATTCAGGGGCGCACTGGACTGCCAGGCAACAGAGATCAATGATACCATGAAACTCGCGGCTGCATATGCCCTTGCTGATCTGGCAAAACAGGAGGTGCCTGACCTGGTACTCAATGCCTACGATTTAAAATCCCTCCAGTTCGGGCCGGATTACATTATACCCAAGCCCTTTGACCCAAGGGCCATTTTCTGGGTAACACCGGCCATTGTAGAGGCAGCAATGAAAACAGGGGTTGCAGGAAAACCGATAACCGATATGAATGTTTACCGCAATAAGCTTGAAAGGCTTATGACATTATAACTCACATATATGATTGATTTATAAAAAGGGGGCTTTTTTAAGGCCCTCTTTTTTTATTCCAGTGTCTGGTATCTTATTTTGTTTTTCTCAGGTGATGCCATCCATATACCCAGTGCACCAAGGATAATACAAACCATAAGAGACAAAAAGGGTAAAATGTAACTTCCTCTTGCATCATAGAGGTACCCGCCCGCATATGAACTGAATGCCCCTCCGATACCATAGGCAACAGAGACAGTGGCAATGATCTTGCCAAAGGATGGCCCTGCGTAAAGGTCTGCCATGCTGCTGGCATAAATAGGGGAATATGCCCCCTGCCCTGTTCCATAAAAAAAAGCAAAGAGATATAAAAGGATATTTAAATGTGTTCCCTTAAGAAACAGGAAAAATATCATACCTGAAAATGCCAGTGCAGAGCCAAGAGCAAGTGCCCATTTTCTTCCAACACGATCGGATATGGCCCCGAAAAATGCATTTCCTAGAGAGCCGAGCCCCCATGTGATTCCGAGTATAGATGCTGCAAGTAAATGGCTGAATCCTGAATCCACAACATACACTGTCTGATGAACCACCATCATGCTGACTATGTATCCGTGGCATCCAGCGGTCAGGTTAATCCACCAGAAAGGGGCGGTTTTTGCTACCATACCTAAAGTCCACTGTCGTTCACATATCTTTTCTGTAAGCCCTCCTGTAAGGATACGCCCTCCCCTTTCATTTTTTATATTTTTTACATTATCGGGTAAAAGCCCTATTTCCTGTGGAGAACGCCTTAAAAATATGGAGGCAGCCGGTATGATGAATAGTAATACAGCCGTTGCGGTTACCAAAAATGAGGCCCTCCAGCCCCAGTTTTTTATTATAAAACCTGCAATCATTGCGACAAAAAGTGATCCTGCGCCTATCCCTGATGCGGCAATCCCGTTTGCAAGCCCCTTTTTCTTTATAAACCACCTTGGAACAATGGTCATATTGGGTGCAAATCCTGTCATATTTATACCAATTGCAGTAAAGACACCCCAGCAGAGGTATAGCTGCAACCTGCTGCTGATGCAACTGCACAAAATCAGGCCGGTTGCAAGAAAGGCCGCTCCGACCGGGAAAAGGCGCCTTGGACTGAATCTGTCTATCAAAAAACCTGAAACAGGGGCAAAAATGGCGTGAACACACATGGCAATAGAAAAAGCAAGGGCAGTACTTGCCCTGCTCCAACCGAATTCATCAAGTATTGCAACATAATAAACGCCAAATGATACCCTTATCCCTATTGAGAAAAACAGGGTAAGGAAAGAAACGGCCACTATTATCCAGCCGTAATAGAATACACTTTTATTATTGTTCATCTTCCTGTAATCAGCTAAAAAACCGTCAAATAGTTAAAAGGTAATTATTACCCCCTGTTTTGAATGCAAGGCAAGATAATAATTCAACTAAAAACCATTCAAATATTAATTCATTACCTTTATGTTAAAAGCGGAAAAATAAAAATTGTTTTATAAAGTGGATATTTGGATTGACTAAACCAATAACTTTATATAATTAATAACTTTTTCGATTAACAGGGAAAATATCCGTATATATATTGCATGAGAAAAAAGGAGGATAAAGTTTTCAATGGGAAGCCATAAAAAGATTGAGAGAAAACGCGAAATAGAAAGAAGAAGACACCGTAGGAAAAAAAGGCTTAAACTTAGGGCAAAGGAAGAGGCCGCCAAAAGGTAGTATATTATCAGGGTATTAGTATTGTTATCTTAAAGCATGACTTTTTCCCTTTTTATAAATATTGATCAGTTATTTGTGCCATAGCACATAAAAATTATTGAAAGGAATATGACAATGAGTTCCAATTCAAAACAGACAACGATTATCAGGAAAAACAAGGTAAAGGCTAATAAGCCGAATCTGAAGGCAGATAGAAAACGCGATCAGCAGAATCGCGAAGTACTCAAGGAACTTGCAGAAAAAGACAAGAAGTAATTCTTCACTTAACCGAATCTCTTTTTTGCAAGGGGTATATCTCCTTCCTGTCCGATATCTTTTATTTAAAACCACCTCATTTTTGAGGTGGTTTTTTTCTGCTGCAATCACCATGTCCAAGACCCTTGACCTAATTGTGATAAAAAATGGGGTTTTAAAATACATTGTAGAATATCAAAACCCATTCTGTTATATTGCATGAGTGGAATAGAGATTTAAATATAAAAAATGAAAAAAACTATAAACAACCATGTCTGCTGCATAGCAGCAATATCCCTTGTCGTTTTATCATCTATTTTAAATACCGGGTGCGGTGATAAGCAATGCCTTAAAGGCAACTGCATTGATGGTTATGGCATCTTTGAATCACTAAAGGGTCTCAAATATGAAGGCAATTTTCAAGAGGGCAAATACCATGGCTGCGGTAAGCTGTTTTTTACTGACGGAGGAGTTTACCAGGGGGAGTTTTCAGGCGGCATTCAGAATGGCCATGGTGTGATGATATATAGTGATGGCACCAGATACACGGGCCAGTGGAAAGATGGATTAAGACACGGGAAGGGAGATTATATCTCTTCAGATGGTGTATCCTCTTCCGGTGACTGGGATATGGGGATAATCACAGGGAAAGGGGTAATGGAATATAAAGATGGCAGCAAATATGAAGGGGAACTGCTAAACGGGAAAAGAGAAGGCACAGGGGAACTTACTCTGCCAGGTGGCGATAAATATACCGGGCGTTTTACAAATGATGAGATGACCGGTAATGGTGTTTTCACCATGAAAGAAGGCACCGAATATGAAGGCATATTTGAAAAAGGTATACTGAATGGGAAATGCACTGTTTCATACCCCGACAGCAGCACATACCGGGGTGAATGTAAAGAAAATGTCCGGTCAGGCGAGGGAGAGCTAATTTATAAGGATGGAAGAAGATATAAAGGGCAGTTTGATAACGGGATGTTCCACGGACAAGGTGAATATAACCTTGAAGACGGCTCAAAATACACTGGTCAGTTTAAAGAAAACCATATTACCGGAAATGGCGTTATGGTCTACCCTGATGGCTCAAGGTATAATGGAAATTTTCGGGATGGCAAAAGAAATGGAAAAGGTGAGCTTAGCCGGGCAAATGGAGATAGATACAGGGGTGAGTTCGCGAACAATAATAAAAATGGGACCGGTACTATAGTTTATGCTGATGGCTCCCAATATAAAGGGGATTGGAAAGACAATAAAAAGACAGGCAAAGGCACCTTTATATGGCCAGATGGAAGAAGATATGATGGTGATTATCAGGATGAACTGATGCATGGGTCAGGCATATACAAGCTATCTGATGGCTCTGTTTATAAGGGTGCCTTTTCTGAGGGGAAGATAACCGGCATCGGTACAATGAGATATAAAAATGGTCAGACATATACAGGCAACTGGAAAGATGAAAAATGGCATGGTGAAGGGACCCTTACCTGGCCTGATGGGAAAAGATACAAAGGCCAGTTAACTGAGGGCCAGATCACAGGGAGAGGCCGAATCAACTTTCCTGATGGAAGGGTGTATGAGGGCGATCTTGTAAAAGCCATTATGCATGGTGAAGGGACCCTTACCTGGCCTGATGGCCGCCAGTACAAGGGAGACTGGGATAATGGCAAGTACAGCAATAATGGCACATATACCTTCCCTGATGGCAGACAATATGTGGGGCAATGGAAAGATGGTGAATATAACGGCCGTGGCAGGATCCAGTACCCTGATGGAAGCAGCTATGAAGGGATGTGGCGAAACAACATGATGGATGGCAAAGGGACATATACTTCTGCGGATGGCACTATCACCAGGGGTGAATGGAAAGAAGGGGTTCAGATTGAATAATTTCTTCCCTTCGAGCCTTCAGCCTTGAGCTTTCAGCTTTGAGCCTTCAGCTTTGAGCCTTCAGCCTTGAGCCTTCAGCCTTGAGCTTTCGATTTTCGATCACAGGAGATGCCATAAATGATGAAAAGCAATATTTATTCTAATCCAATAGCTACATTGAGAAAACTTTTAAATAGTCATGACTTTATTATCATGCCCTGCTGTTATGATGCCCTGAGCGCAAGGCTTATTCAGGATGCAGGTTTTCCGCTTACCTTTATGAGCGGGTTTGCTGTATCTGCTGCCAGGCTTGGGCTTCCTGATACAGGGCTTATTTCATATGGAGAAATAGCAGATCAGCTTAAGAACATATGCAGCGCCATTAATATCCCGGTGATAGCTGACGGGGACACAGGATATGGCAATGCGGTTAATGTGAAACGCACAGTGCATGGATATATCCAGGCTGGGGCAGCAGGCATTATGATAGAGGATCAGAAGAGCCCCAAACGATGCGGTCATACCTCTGGAAAGGAGGTTATAGAGAGAAAGGATGCTGTTATAAGGTTAAAGGCAGCAATAGAGGCACAAAAAGAGGCCAGGGCCAATGGAAAGGATATTGTGATTATGGCCCGCACAGATGCCCGTGCAACCCTTGGCCTTGATGAGGCCATAGAGCGGGCCAGAATATTTTCCGATCTGGGCGCTGATATTCTTTTTGTAGAGGCGCCATGCTCAGAAGAGGAGATGGAAACCATATGTGTTAAGGCACCCGGATGTCACATGGCAAACATGGTAGAGCATGGCAAGACCCCTTTGTTACCCCCTGCCCGCCTTTCCGGGTTTGGTTATAAAATTGCAGCATACCCGCTTACCCTCCTAACTGCCTCAGTATATGCCATGAAGATGGCACTCTCTAAACTAAAAAAAGGCGAATCAAATGATGCTATCATGGACTTTAAGGAGCTCCAGTCCATTATCGGGTTTCCGGAATATGATGAAACCCTTAAACGCCTTGAGGAGTAAAATTACAAAAAAGAGGATTTTTTTCTATTTGCACATCTGATAGTTATGTTATATCAATTTGTATATTGAGATACCGAACTTTCTATCATGCCTGATTATGCAGGAATGACGTAGAAGGTACTCGTTAATTAACAACATGTATTAAGGTGTTAAATCATTTATTCAGCTCAAGGAGATATGAAAATGCTTTCAGCTAAACAAAACTTTCTGGAAACTGTGAAGAAGGGTGGTAAGCCTGACAGGCTTGTAAATCAATATGAAAACATGGTTCTATTTATGGCTGACCCTGTTGCATTATACGCAAGGGGTAAACGCTATAAAGGGATGCAGCCGATCCGTGATAAATGGGGAACATGCGTTGTATGGCCTGATGACCAGCTTGCCGCAATGCCTCATGTTACAGTGGATGACAAGGTAGTAAAGGATATATGCAACTGGAAAAACACGGCAAAGGCGCCAGATATTGTAGGCAACTGCTCTGACCCGGCCAAGTGGGATGAGGCACTTGAGGCAATCTCTAAAATAGATCGCAAAAATAATCTTCTTATGGCCTTTATGCCTACCGGCGTGTTTGAGCAACTGCATTTCCTCATGGGTTTTGAGGATACCCTCATGAATTTCCTGGCTGAGCCTGAATGCATGATGGAGCTCTGTGATTATGTGGGCGAATACAGGTATAACTATATGAAGCTTATAGTGGATAACCTTAAACCTGATATCATGCTTTCACATGATGACTGGGGCAGCAAAAACAGCATGTTTATGAGCCCCGATACATGGAGGGAGTTTATAAAACCACAGTTTGTGAAGACATACAGGTATATGAAAGAAAAGGGTGTAATAATAATGCACCATGCCGATTCATTTCAAGAACCGATTGTAGAGGACATGGTTGAACTGGGGATTGACATCTGGCAGGGGGTTCTGCCGCAGAATAATATCCCGAAAATACAGAAACAGATCAAAGGAGGCATGGTTTTAATGGGTGGTGTTGATGCCGCCATTGTTGACAGGGACGATTCCACTGATGATGAAATACGCACCGAGGTGAGAAGGGCATTGGAACAATATACACCAGGTGGCAGCTTTATCCCAGGCCTGACCTATGGCGCTCCAGGCAGCATCCATCCAAAGGTGGATGTAATTTTTACCGAAGAGCTGGAAAAATTTAACAGGGAAAGATACAAACAGCTGATAGGTTAATCTTTTCCAAATCGAAATCGTAATCGTTATTTCTATCGAAATCGGTTATCGTAATCGTAGTTAGCATCGAAATCGGTTATCGAAATCCAAATCGATTTCGATTACGATTTCGATTTGGATTTAACACTCTGCGTTATCCAACCTTCTCACCATCATATATTCCCAAGTGCCTTAAGCACCCTGTCAGGGGTAATAGGGTAACCAAGGACCCATTTACCAGTGGCGTTATATATCGCGCCTGCTGTAATCCCAGACAGGGCAGCGCCGATATTTTCGCCTATCCCGAATGCGCCATAGGTACCATATCCAAGGTGGGTCTCAACCAGATGGCAGCCTACAACCGGGTAATCGTTCATTGTGCCGAGGTGATAGTTGATGTGATCAAAATTTAACCCTACACCTGTTTCAGGGCAAAATATCTTTTCCTCTGTTGCACTCCTCCCAAGTCCCATTATTGCACCACCATACTGTTGCCCTTCAGCACCCTTACGATTAAAGAGGTGCCCTATGTCATTGGCACATGCGACATTTGTCACATAGACCATGCCGGTTTCAGTATCCACCTCCACCTCAATAAAATGTGCCTGTCTTCCCATAACATAGTTCTCGCCACCCATCATACTGCCAGACATCATGCTGCTTATTGGAGATCCCACATCAGGGTGCACTATTATAGGGTTTGTCTGCATAAATCCGCCAGCAACCTGGCTTACATGCATCCTTTTTTCAGGGTTGGCCTTTTCAAAAACATAGCTGTCTTTTATATCGTAATCTTCAGGTTTTTTCTTTGCCGATGATCCACCATTTCCATTCATGCCAAACATGAAACCTGGTATGCCCCCGCCCATCATTGAACCGGCTGATTCAAGTATCTTCTGTTTTAACTCACGGGCTGCAATGACAAGTTGAAAGGTAGCATTGACAGTACCGGTTGAACCGGCAGGCTGAGCAAGAGTATAGGCGCTGTTATCTGAAGATTGCTGCTGAATAAGCACATCATCATAATTCAGACCCAGTTCCGCTGCAACACAATGGCGATAACCTGATTCAGTGTCTGTACCCATGTTGCATCTGAGGCCAACAATTGTAACCTTTCCATCCTGCATGATCAGACAGGCAAATGAATTACTGACAAAGGACATGGCCCCCCTTCCCCAGTGCCAGACATTTATTGAGGTAAACCCCATGCCATGCATCCTGCCATTTTTAAGTCTCTTTGTGCCCGGGGCATGCCAATTTTTGTCCCACTCTATGGCCTTTTTCCCTATCTCTATTACTTCCTTAAGACTCTGACGCTGCGGAAATCCATTCTCCTTCTGGTATTTGGTGACCCATTCCCAGTCATGGCCGTTACAGCCGTCATTTTTAAGCGCAACAACAGTAGGGTCAAGCCCCAGTTCTGCTGCAACCATGTCAAACATCACATTATGGGGAATGCATGAGGCTGCACCGTGGCGGAAACATGCCTGGTGACCCATGTTGGTAAATGACCATGTTTGAGTGCCCTTGATATTGGGTATTTTTGTACATTCAGGGGTCTTGTCCATTGCAGGGTTTCTGATACCAAGCATATGCCAGTGAATTGCAGTGATAGTGCCATCCTTTTTTGCACCAACTTTACATCTGTATGTCCCACAGTCATCACCGCCGCAGTAAAACCCGCTTTCATCATAGAGCAGTTTTACCGGTCTCCCGTTTGCCCGCTTTGCAAGTATTGCTGCGAACCTGATAAAGGCGTATGAGTATGAAAGCCATGAAATCCCCCCATACCACGCGCCCTGATATGGCATGGTAACAGTAATCTTGCTCCATTCTGCCATTGGCGGCTGGGGCTTTTCACGGACATTGTTTGGAGTAGTGAGGACATTTAAAGGGAGGTCCTGGTGGTGAACCCAGATATCTAAAAAGTCACCCCTCCACTGGGTAACACAAACCATGGGTTCCACACCGGCGGTCGTGTTTCTTTCTCTTGTAATGGTATATTCAATAACCTTATCAGCCTCTTTAAATCCCTTTTCAACATCGCCTATTTCCGCACGGTCAGTCAATACTGTGTTAGGCTCCTTTGCAGAGGAATTCATGAACTTGACTTCAGGCATTATCTTTGGTGCATCCGGTTTTAGCGCATCCGCCATATCAAGGATAAATGGCTTTTCTTCCCATTCTATCTTTATAAGTCTGAGGGCCTGATCACATATCTCTTCACTGTCCGCGACAACCACGACACCCATAGGATGCTGGCTGAATTCTGATGTCCGGGGAAGAGTAAGAAGATTGTAATTACAAGAAACCTCAAAACCGGGATAGGTGCAATTTTCATAAGCAATATCCGGGTCATCAAATTTAAGGATATCCCTCACCCCAACCAGTTTTTCCGCCTCGCCTGTATCAATGCTCAATATTTTTGCATGGGCATATGGTGAAAGGAGTATCTTGGCGTAAAGCATACCTGGCAGCACAACATCGCGGGTAAACACCACCTGACTGCTTACCCTCTCAAAGGCATCCTGCCTGGGCAGATCCCTTTTCATCTCATCGCTGTTTTCAGGCGGTTTCCATGTCCATGGCCTGTATTCCATAGCTGTCTCACCCTTGATATTTAATATTTATATGAATGGTTATAAAATCACTTAGGTTTTTTTAAACCCTTTATTGATGAGCGTCTTTTCTACCTAATGATTCTGCTATTATAGATATAACAAGAGCATTCATACTCACACCTTCTTGTTTTGCACGCTCAGCAAGCCTGACATGTAAACTTTTTGGTATCCGCTGTACAAACCGACCGCTAGCCTGACTGCTAAATGGTTCAGGAATAGAGTCATTGAATTCTTGTGCTGTTTTAATCCATGAATTCATAGCATCAATACCGTTTTTTATTGCTTCTTCAATTGTTTCACCATCAGAGATACAGCCAGGCAAATCGGGAAAAGATATCAAATAGCCTCCCCCTTCCTCGTCTGAAAGGTTTCTGATCTCAAATGGGTATTTTACTTGCTCTTCCATAATTTTATTCCCCCTCTCCTTCATCGATAAGGCGAACAAATTTTTAAATATAGATTGGTTAAATTGGGCAGTGTGCTGGGATTGTTAGCTTTGAACCATTCTGATGCCGAAAAGTAACATGACTCGTCCCAGGTTGTCGCCACTCTATATTAAAACGTTACGCGATGTCCTTAAGCGTTTCAATCTGCCAATCATGGGGATTGTTTCTTAATTTATTTAATAATTTTTCAATTTTCGACATAAATAATGATATTGCCTGTGATATCACATGTCAAGTTTGTAATTTACCTTTTTACCTGTTTCCCTGATTCCAACTTAAGATAAATCAATTTATATTTTTAATGTCTCTCTCAAAAACTGGTAATTTGCTTTAAAGAGATCCTGTGTAATTGAAGCTTTTGGTACAAAGGCTTCAAAACCATGTGGAGCCATAGGCGTTACGTGAAGCCTGCAATCCACACCATTCTCATTTAAATGTTCACAATACCTGCTGGCCTCCTCGTAAAAGAGTTCAACATCTCCTACACTGATCCAGGCAGGCGGCAACCCGGAAAGGTTCTCCCTTCTGGATGGAACTGCATATTCAGGAACATCAGGTATGCCCGGAGGTTGCCCAAGATACGCTGACCATGCAAATCTGTTACTTTTATTATTCCAGATTCTGTGATTAATCGCATCGAGTTCGTAATTAGCAGCAGTTCGGTCGTCAAGCGTTGGACATAACAGTGCCTGAGCAGCTGGCTCTACACTACCCTCATCATGAATTTTTTGAGCCAGGGAAGCGGCCAGACATCCTCCGGAACTTTGACCTGATATTGCAATCAGTTCAGGATCTATACCCATAGTAGCGGCCTCATTCTGAAACCACTGCCAGGCTTCAAAGCAATCATCAAAAGCAGCCGGGAATGGAAATCTGGGCGCTAGCCGGTAATCCACTGAGACCACAACAAGACCCAGGTCTTTTGAGTAGGCGGCACATAATTTGTCATTTATATAGGCCCTGCCTATTATGAATCCACCACCGTGAATCCATAATAAACCTGCACCAGATAATTTTCCTTCAGGCCGGTAAATTCTTACTGTAGTATTCTCAAGCTGTTTATCAGTTATTTTCACGCCGTTTATAACACTCTTCCTGGGGGCCAAATTTATTAACAGGTTGAGTATGGCAACAAGGGTACGATTATGTGGAAAGGGAAGAATAAACCTGACTGTATTTCTTAGTTCAGGATGAATTTGATCAATTTTCATTTCTTACCTCCTTTTTTGCATGCTGAAGAATGACGCAACATTTTATTATGACCCCCTCCGGTACTATGGGTTTTTGAATCTTCCAATATACCAATTTAGACATAGAATTTTCACCACGGAGGACACAGAGAGCACGGAGAAAATCTTTTTATTATATTATCAATAAATATTTTTCGTTTTTCATAGCGCCCTTCCTGGCGCGCCGCAGCCTTGGCGAAGGGGGCTGCGTCTTTGCGGTTCAAATAAAGACCGTAGGTTGGGTTAAGCGAAGCAACCCAACATTTATTTCTAATTGATACGAAGTATCCGGTTCAGTTTTTTCTTTCGCTTTGATCATTACTTTCTTTGATTTCTGTAAAAACTCCAATACCCGCCCTCTTTGAAATATTCTGGTTTTTTTTGCATAGGCTGCACCTGCACTTGATCTTATGGTGCCAAGAGGTTTATTCAAAATCCAATCATCCACTATGGCATGCAGAATGAATGCTCCGGGATACATGAACTGCGAGGTCAGTAGAATAGGACGACCGCCTGCAGAAATAATGCGCTCTCTGAAATGCTGTTCACTCTTGCAGCACAAGACCACGCAATCAGGGGCCTTGCCCTGGACTCTGGTTTTATTTGGCATGGGAATGGTGAAATCCATTAATCCATTATGTCCGATATAGACTACCATATCATATGTCCCTGATGAAATGGCCATTTCAAAAGCTTGAATGCATTTAGATATTGCCTCGCCTTTGTATGCAAACGCATTCAATACCACTTGATGCCGTGTATGCCTATAAATAATTGTGCGGAGAATAGAGCTATTGGTATTTGTGGTTTGCGTTAATTTCCAATCTTTGCTACGCCCGAAGAATCCCTTCAGGCCATCAGCAGTACCCCAGTATAAGTTTTTATCAGGGTCATCCCCTTTACCAATGGCATCGGGAACCTTAACAATCCCTTGATGCTCATTGTCTGCAAGGGCAACAAATACCCCAATAGTTTTATACGTCTCTTGTGCAAACCCATAACAAGGGAACAAAAGCATTACTATACAAAACATGCGAATAACCATGGTATTTCTTCCTTATGGATCGTACGTCAGTGCTTACCGGATGGTATGCTTATCTGTGAACCTGTAATAATTATTTGGTTAACCAACTGTACGTTTAAATGCCGCTACTGCGATAATAAGCACCAGACCTAATAAGCCACCATTTAAACATATACCTACAATACTGGGGATAAGAATTCCTTCCTTCCCATATTTTTTGATACCAAAAAGTGCGAATATACCCAACCCAAATCCGATAATAAATATAAGGGGAGTTGCCATTGATATTATCTTGTATGCCTCTGGACTCGACTTTAACAGCCCATTAGTAAAGATCATCACGCCAAGGGCAAGTAATGCTGCAGCCCAACTTGCTTTCGCAGCTTGTTTGCTAAAAGGATTGTTTATGCTCATATATTTCTCCTTACTGATTTATGTATATGGGGGACAGGTTAACAAATGTAGGTTGGGTTAAGCGAAGCAACCCAACATTAATTTCAAATAATCCTTCATCCATATTTGTTAAGAAAGGATGTTGGGTGAAAATCCAACCTATCTTCTGTCTTTCACCGGGTCCGAGGTTATCGAGTTGCTCTACAATTATACTCCTACTGTGCTTCTTTATATGCCTTTAGTAACGAATTAATGTGTATTTGATAACCCGGCCCCTGATTTTAAAACCAGTTTAAGACATCCTCATTTATCCGCAGTAACCTGAGTCTTTCGCATAACAGGCTTCAGCCCTTTTCTTACAATTGCTTTAGCGAACATTTCCGGTGTAACTTCAGGATTATCGGAAACATCAATATCTTTATTTTTAATTTTATCGACTATATCAAAATCAGTCCGGGGTTTGTGAGAAATATTCTTTTTCTTCATTTTATGTAGCCTTCCGTATTGAAATAATTCATATATAAAGTTTTTTTAGCCCGGTCATGTGAAGCACCGGATTAACTATTATTTTCTTGTGGTATTCCCAATTTTTTAAAGACATCTTTCCTGTAATTTTCTTTGGATATCTGATGACTATAATGAGTCAACTGAACCAATGAAGCATAATCTTCCTGATTGAGGCCACGATATAGTATGTCATATGTTTGCTTTCCAAAAGCAAGTATTGACGGGCGTTCAGACTTTATAAAGGTCATTTCCTCTCTAAATCTGTTCATTTGAGTCCGAATTTCGTTAGGATTGTCTCGAAGAAATATTAATACTTCTTTTGATAACAACTTAGGAAAATCTTTAATAATGTCTGTCATATAAGCCCCGTAAAACGACGTTCCCTCAAAGGCGTAGCGAATTTTATAATCTTGGGCATAAGAATAATTACTATGAAAATTCATAAATGGTATTTTGTATCCAACTTCTCGGGAGAAGTTTAGCGCCACCATCACAACATCAGTATTGATGGTTTCCAAAAGTGATGGATTCAACACCGGATCAAGGACACGCATGTCTTCAATGTTCGATTTGGGCTTATTTCCCGGTTTAGCCCACACAGCCCAGCTAGCAACATGGCCATATTTTTTAGAAATTTTATTGAATAGGTTTTTTGATATCATTTCTATAAAGCCTAAAATCAAGTATAAGGGGCGCAACGCTTTTAAATATCAAATTCATGTGGTTTTTAGATTGACTTTTACAAATGGAACTTGAAGTAGTTTCGCCTCCTTCACAAGATTTGAAGGAAGACTCCGTTCTGTGACTAAAACCGCTCTTGCACGGGGAATATGGCCGTTCGTACGTTGTTCCGCTCTCAATAATTCCCGGTACTTTACGCATTGAAAGATTCCTCTGCGAAGATCATCATTATTAGCATTAGCCGCCTTCACTTCGACTGCATAAAACCAGTCATCATGAAGAAATAGTACATCAATCCTGTCAGAGGATGGTAAGACATATTCCTGAACACTGTGGCTTATCTTTTCTGGCAATTCGAGCAATTCAGGATGCCCGCAAACATAAGCTTTAAGCCGTTTATGAGCATCGCTTTCTGCCTCTCCGCCAAAATTGTATTTCCTTATCTCTATTTTCTTTCGTAGGCTGCTCCCCGTGAGAAAAGGTGGGCGTAGCAAGTCATAGGACTGCAACAATTTACGCCAACCAGTGTAGTTATAAATTTCTTTATGAACCGCTTCGACTATTGATTGCCTTTCGGCCTTCGTAAACCTTTTTCGACTTTTGCTGATATCGAGATAGTTTTTTATGAAATAGTCTATACCTTTACCAGGAAGACCAGTCGCTTCGTTGACGACAAGGGAATTGGGAGGTGGAATAGGTTCGCCCCATTCTGACTCGGTGGTTTCAATGGCATACCCGATTGCTCCTGCGGCATAACGATAAGCTATTGGCATTACGTAGTGACCCCACTTTCGGTCAATTACTTCTTTGCTCAATCCTCCATAAGTCACGGGTCTACACGCCTCTGCATATGACACAAGTAGTGGCATAATCAGTCGGCCCATAGATGCAGCCCATTTACTTCCTTGCATTGATAAAGGTAAAGGCATACCAAAGCTTCTCTTTCTTGTTCATCTTTAACATCAAACATCAGCGTGCACTAGCTTTTCATGATCGCCTGTATGCGCAGGTTGACTGCGGTCTGTGTCATAATTTGGGAATACTTCTTTAAGGCGATCCACAGTCGAACGCCACTTTGGAGTCGTTGGTTTACAGACTGTATTCTGGTTCCCAAACATTCCTATCTCCTGAACCGCATTTTCGAGCGGAACGGTTTGATACCACCTCACTGGTACGAAGTACTCGCAACGCTCAGGATCTTCCAAAAACTCCTTGTGATAAGTACCGCGTTTCGCAACATCAAGAATTGGGTGTTCACCGTCAGACGTGCTTATCATAAACGCAGAAGCTGGTTGTGACCGTCCTGTTACTCGACCAACTCCCACAAACCCGCTTCCGGGAACCTTGACCCATACCCTATCACCGGGATTCAACAACTGCAGAGTCTTGCTGTACCAAGCTCCGCCTCCTCCGCAAATGAATCCATAGTCCACCGCATCGGACCACGATCGAGTATCGCTGTGGCCATAGGAACAATAGAACTCTCCATTCCATGGTTCATTTTCGCCGGAGGAGGTGGTCACGGCACTGACTTGCGTCCGCACAGGGTCAAGCAGCCAAGTTCGACTTAAAAACTGGTCATTGCCATTCGTAAAAACTTGGAAGCACAAGACATTAATGGGAATGTCGCGCTCGCTTAGATAAGAAACGATACGTTCTGTACTGTCATCAAGAGCAGCGGCTACGATGATTATTTGATGATTTTGATTCAGTTGATCTTCGTCCAGCGTATTACCGAAGCGTTGTCGAAAATCGTCGGCCAAGCTCCGCCCAGGTACAAAACGATTATATATTGCAGCAATTTCTTCCGCTCTCAGTCGTTCCACCCAGTGCGCATAGTCTAAAGTTTGCGCCACGACGTCACGTGGAGTGCGATCTCTTTTTAACTCGATAAGAACAAGTGAACCGTCTGGTGCAATCGCTAGTAGGTCGATTCTTCCGCTGTATCCAGTGTCTTCCTGTCGCCCAATGAGCATCCATTCATCAGAAAGCAAACGAGGAGCCTTAACGATCATCTCTTCCAGCAGTTGCTCTTTCGATAGAGTCGATTCTACCAACGGGATAGGTTGTGACCCTACCTTCCACAGGGCAGTTTTAATCGGCATAAATCGACCTCCATATTATGATACCAAACATGCTATTAGCCGGTTTAAAGTCTGTATAAAAAGTAATTATAATAGACATTTTATTTTTTGGGGCTCGCCTTTCATTATTCTATAATATAAGTAAAATAATCTTTTAATATTTTTTCTTACATTAAACATCCAATCAGACGCAACCCAGTATCGCCCTTTTAACCATTGTCCTTGCAATCTGTATCTTCCATTTGTTTCTTTCACCCAGAAGGGTTTTTGCCTTTTCTATAGCAGCAGCGCCGGTTGCATCTGCATTACATTCGTTGATTGATTTGCCCCTGATCACCTCTTCAACCTTCATGTCCCGGTATGGTTTTTGTGTCTTCCAAAATGACTTTGTCATATGATTTTTTAAAATCCATCAATTTAGCCTGTGTTGATTCAAGGATAGTATCTCTAATAAAAGAACTCGCTTGTAGAATCTCAATCCCGATTAGATCACCATTCTCATCCAATTCAGCGGTAATATTAGGGCTTAATTCAACGCTGTTTGATTCGTTTTCATCAGATAGAATAAAATGAAGGATGTCTTCTTCTTTGAAGTATGTCATTTGTGTTTTAAGCATATCAGTATTTACCACTTTTGCCTTCAATATATAAAATTCAAAATATCAATCCACTATTTATACTTTAAAACCGACAATCATGCACACCCCAGTATGGCTCTTTTAACCATTGTCCTTGCAAGTTGTATCTTCCACTTGTTTCTGTCACCGGGAAGGGTTTTAGCCTTTTCAATAGCAGCGGCTCCGGCTGCATCTGCGCTGCTTTCGTTTATAGACTTACCTCTGATCACATCCTCTGCATTAATGCACCGATAGGGTTTATTGTGCACTGCATTGAGGCATATTCTTGCCTCGCCCTTTCCGATCATTGCAGCACAGTTGACAATCGGGAAATCTATAGATTTACGTATTGCAAATTTAATGAATGAGCTTTTAAGACCTTTTGCTGGCGTTGGCACCTGTATCTCTGTTACTATTTCATCTGCTTCAAGTATGGTCGAACCGGGTTTCACCATATCCCAGAATTGTTCAGCATCAATCGTTCTCTTATTCGTTTTGATCTTTGCATTCAGCGCTACCAGTGCCGGGGCAGTATCGCTTGGGTTTACAGCAACACATCCTTTGACCGCTCCAAAGATAGAATGATACCTGTTCTCGCCTGTCATGGCATAGCACTTTTTCCCACCTTTGCGGACACAGTCAAACCTGTTGTCAGGTAACCTGAAATACCAGCACCTGGTAAACTGGCAAATATTACCGCTAATTGTCCCCATCTCTCTTATGTGTGGTGACGCAGTCCTGTGAGCGGCCTCTGCAAGTGCAGTATATTTTGCCTGAACAACATTGCTTTTTGCAATATCTTCCAGTCTTGTAAGGGCACCAATTTTAAGCATACCCCCCTCTTCCCTGATATACTCCATGTCCGGGATACTCTTTAAATTTACAAGTATTTCAGGATAGTCAGGCAGTATCTCGAATCTCATGGCTCCAAGGATATCTGTACCTCCAGCTAATATGGAGGCATTACCTGCCTTGAGTATTGATGCTGCTTCATCTATTGTCTTCGCATTAATGTGTTCAAATCTTTTTATTGTTTTCATTATATTAACCCCATTTGGTGTTATAAAATCTACAATGTTTAAGTGGTTTTCCTCATTCCTGCATTTATTTTTGTCATTCCCATTTTCATTTTCGTCATTCCCGCGTTTTCTTCTGTCATTCCCGCGTAGGCGGGAATCCAGTTTAATTTTTTAAAACCAAAACAATGGATACCCGCCTTCGCGGGTATGACGACTTAAAAGTCTTAAACAACAATCTAATATTGAATGACGTGTTAATAAGCTTTTATGTTGCTCGTCATTTCTGTCTCAATGCCTCAGCTGCATCAACTACTGCCTTCGGGTGCTGCTGGTATGTACCGCAGCGGCACAGGTTGCCTCCAAGTGCGTCACGCACATCCTCCTCTGTCGGGTTCGGGTTTCGATCCAAAAGGGCCTTGGCAGTTGTAACAAACCCGGGGGTGCAGTAACCGCACTGAAAGGCGTTCCATTTAATATAAGAGTCTATTATCGGGTGTTTTGTTTTGGCAATACCTTCTGCTGTCTCAATTATTGCCCCGTTGCATTCAATGGCAAGTGTCAGACATGACAGCACCGGCCTTCCGTTCATGATTACAGTGCATGACCCGCATGCACCCATGCCGCCGCACCAGTCTTTAGGTGATGTAAGGCCTACCTCATCCCTTAAAAGCTGTCTTAAGGTCCAGTTGGGTTCAACATGATAGCGATATCTACCGCCGTTTACAGTAAGTTCAATCGGCGCTCTGCATTCTGATTGGGCACTGGTGGGAGTGGTTTCAGAAGGAGCATTATCACCCTTTTCCTGCTGCTGTGCCTCAGCACCTGATGCAAATGCCATTGAGCCAACTGTTGTTCCGCCGATAACCAGCCCTGCATCCTTGAGGAATTTCCTGCGGGAGAGGTTGCTGATTTCTTTTTTTGTTTCATCGTCTGTTTTTTTTGTTTCTGACATTTCGCCCTCTTGTGTTGTGTCAAATATGTTTTTGCCTTTATCGAAATCTAAATCGAAATCCTAATCGATTTCGATTGCAATGCAAAACCCGATTTCGATTGTTAAAACCGATTTCGATAACGATTTCGATTTCGTTACCACTACCGATTTCGATTATAACAGCTTTTCGATATAACCTCTTCCACCCAACCGGCTAAGCATAATACTTATTCGATCCAACTCCGACTTGTGTTCATTGCTCAAGTTTTCATCAAGAGCCTTTCCTGCAACTAAAACATCCTGAATCGCAGCACATTCCAGGGTAGAACCCCGTGCAATCTCGAAGTATCGCCGTCTATCTGCCTTTGCTGTCTTTCCATTACCTTCAGCAATATTCAATGGTATCGACTGACTTGCACGAAGCCATTGATCCTTTGCTGAACGATGAACTCCATTCAGCTTTTTCGCCTTCTCGTAAACCCATGCGACATACTCCAGAGCCAGCCGGTAGACATCAAGTTTTTCATGCCCAAGTGCCATAGTTTTGATCGTTACCCTTCTTTTTCCAAATCGAAATCGTTTTTTTAATCGAAATCGCAATCCAAATCGAACTTCGCTAATAACTTAAAACTTAAGACAAAAGCCGATAACGATTTCGATAACGATTTCGATTTAAATATGGAGCTTGATATCGTTTTTACCTATTTTTCGAAATCGCAATCCAAATCGTAATCGAATCCTAAATCGATTTCGATGAAACCACCGATTTCGATTTCGATTTCGATTATTACAACTTAAATCTTAACCTTTTAAATCTTGCCCAGGGCCTTCAGTACCCTCTCCGGGGTTGAGGGGAATTCCTCAACCCATTTGCCGGTTGCGTTGTATATCGCTCCTGCGGTTATCCCTGAAAGAGCGGCCCCGGAATCCTCTCCTATACCGCATGCCCCATATGATGAATAACCTAAATGACTTTCGTTCAGAATACACTTTATCTCAGGGTAATCATTCATGGTGCCGATATGGTAATTGATGTTATCAAAATTAAGGCCCACACCTGTTTTCGGGCAGTAGATCTTCTCCTCTGTTGCGCTTCGGCCAAGGCCCATTATTGCACCGCCATACTGCTGGGCCTCTGCGCCACGCCTGTTAAAGAGGTGGCCAACATCATTTACACAGACAAGGTTGGAGATAATAACCTCCCCTGTCTCAGTATCTACCTCAACCTCCATGAAGTGTGCCTGCCTGCTCATGATATACATCCTGGGGTGCGGCTTTCCATCAAGGGTTAAACCGGATACTTCCGGGACAACCGGGTGGATAATAGAGGGGTCATCTCCCCAGAAAGAGCCAGCCACATCTTTAACACTTTTTCTGTTCGTGGGATTTGCCTTTTCAAAGATAAAACCATCTTTTACATCAAGTTCATTTGTCTTTTTACCAGGGAATGCAGCCTGACCGGGTTTTGCTCTAGGGAACATTGGGGGTGCTGGCGGACGCACTGAATATTCCAGCATCTTCTGTTTCAGTTGTCTGGCTGCGACTATCAGTTGCGGGGTGTTCCGTGTAATACCCATTGCCCCGCCCGGGACCCAGAAGCGGTAGGTATTGGCATCTGACCGCTGCTGCTGAAGCACGATATCGTCATACCTTATCCCTGATTCCGCTGCCACGCAATAGCGAAAGGCAGACTCGGTATCCACGCCAAAATCTGCGCGCATACCTATGATAGTTAGTTTACCATCCCTCAGAATAAGACAGGCAAATTGCCTGCCGGGCATCCAGCTCCACTCGTTGATATAAACAAAACCAAGCCCATGCATCCTGCCGTTTGAAAGCCTTTTTGCGCCAGGGGCGTGCCACTTTTTATCCCACTGGATAGCCTCTTTACCTAAATCAATAACCTCCTTAAGGCTGTGCCTCTTTGGAAAGCCGTTCTCCTCCTGGTATTTTGTTATCCATGCCCAGTCATGGCCCTGGCACCCGTCATTTTTAAGGGCGACCACTGTAGGGTCAAGACCAAATTCGGCTGCAACCCTGTCAAACATCATGTTATGAGGGACACAGCACTGGGTGCCATGCCTGAAACATACATGAGGTCCATGGTTGATAAGGGCCCATTCCTGTGTATTACGCATGTTATGTATACAGGTGCTCTCATGGGTCTTATCTATATGAAGCTCACCAACAGGCCCCACCACATGCCAGTCAAGCGCGGTTATTGTGCCGTCCTTTTTTGCACCGATCCTGCATTTATATATGGCAGCATCATCCCCGGTGAGGTAAAAATGGCTTTCATCAAACAGGAGCTTTACCGGGCGATTCTGTGCCCTTTTCGCGATGATTGTTGCCATACGAATAAAGGCAGTTGAGTAACCGAGCCACGATATTCCGCCATACCATGCACCCTGGTATGGGACAGTAACATTGATCCTGTTCGGTTCACATAATGGTAAAAGTGGGTCTTTCCTCTCTTTTGGCGGGGATTTCACATCGGCATCTATGGTGCCGTACCCCAGTGATACAAAAGATAATCCAACGTTTACAAGGCTCGGGTTACTCAGTATCTGTTCCACATGAGAGGCGTGATGCTGCCAGATATCTAAAAAATCACCCCTCCAGTGGGCCACGCATGCCATGCCTTCAATACCTGCAACCGTGTTTGGCCCCCTTGTAAAGGTATACTCTATTACCCTGTCTGCCTCGGCAAATCCTTTATCCACCTCACCTATGTCTGTCTTTTTTGTAAGGAGTGTATTTGGCTCTTTTACTGCTGCATTCAACCTCAACACATCGGGCATTATTTTGGGCGAATCAGGTTTAAGGGATTCCTCCATATCCAGTATAAAGGGCATCTCCTCCCATTCTATATCGATAAGACTTAAGGCAAGGTCGCATATCTCTTCGCTGTCTGCAACCACCACAACCCCCATCGGGTGCTGATAAAAATCCGCAGTGGGGGGAAGGGTCAGGATATTGTACTCACTTGAACAGTATCCGCCGGTGGTGTTTTCAAGCCTGATATCCGGGTCATCAAATCTTATAATATCCCTTACACCGGTTAGCGCCTCGGCCTTAGTTGTATCCATTTTTATGATTCTTGCGCTGGCATAGGGAGACTTGAGGATTTTTGCGTACAACATACCGGGAAGAGTTACATCCCTTGTAAATACCGCCTGACCGGACACCTTGTCATGGCCATCCTGCCGCGAGGCATTATAATCAAGGGGTTTGAAGTCTTCAGGCACCTTCCATGTCCAGGGTTTGTAATCGTTAGACATATGACCTCGTTAATATAAAGATGTTTTTCTATTTGTTGAAAAGAGAGTTAAGGCCCGGATTCTAGTGAATTCAATCATACAAGTCAAAAAATATTTTTAACAGATATACGCATTCAATCCTCTTATGTTATGCTGTCAGCACAGTTTGGCTTTAATGATAAAAACTTTAACAGGAAAGGAGAACAACATGAAGTATGGCGCAAGAAATACTATAATAGCAAGGTTAAAACAAAATAATCCTGATTCCCTCGGTTTTCAAGAGTTTCTTCTGGGAAGATTAATTGACCACAGAAAAGTTTCAACAGCCATTCCACTGGTACTTGAACTGTTACCGTTTTCCGTTTTTTTTCTATTAACAGGTCTCTCATTGCGGCCTTCTCCGGTGGCCCACAGCGTATCACTCTCCTTTGCCTTCCATACCGGATCCATAGGCATATCTTTTTTATCCTTTGAATCACTGCTAAATATCAATTGAAATTCTTCCTCAGTTGTATCATTTCGGGAAATGGGGGTTGTCTCATACCCGTCCTTGGCCCGCCGGATGCTTTGACCATGGGATTCTTCGGTCACCTGCATTTTAATATCAAGCTGTGGGACTTTCACCCATATGATTTTTCCGGTATCAGGCTCAAAATAGATTTCCGCCCGGACATGGCCTTGATCGATACGCTTTATGGTTTTTTCATCCAACCCAATGGGAGACCACTGCCTGGTGGAGTTGGCTTCCGACTGTGTAATAATGCCATTGGCATCAGTTCGTTCACCTTGACTGTGCGATCGATAAACCCCACCCGCTGAATCAATACGGCAGGATATGACCCTGTAACGTATTTTCATCAACCCGGTTTCAGTATCCATACTGGCACGTGTGGTTTTCATCATATTTTCCAGGGTATTGCGCACCTCTTTTACTTCATAGGGATCAATGTGTTTGGTGCGTTCTTCCATGATATCCAGGGCGGAGTATTGCTGGTCGTGGATTTTTTCTTCCAGTGCCAGGTCCAGAAAAAGGGTGACCCATCGGTTCCCGGAACTGCTGCTGGAGCCGGTTGCAGTGGTATGTATATCAATTCTCCGGCTCGACTCATAAATTTCACGTTCTTCAAATTTTCGTGAGATAACCATTGAACCACTATGACAGCGGGAGGTGGGCATGGGTGAAATATCCAAGTGAAGATACAAAGGCACGGCATACATGACAGGTGACAACTTATGATCGGAACACCCTATGACAAGATAGATTTCAGAGAAATTCTGGCTGTCGATACTCAGGCAAAAAAGACGCTCGTTCATGCCTGTCCAATCCTCATATTCTTTGCGTCCGTCCCGGTAATAAATGATGCTCTGAATGCTTATCTTGCCCTGGTACTTTTTGAAGGGTTCAAGGTTGAATTTGATTGCCGGTGCATTCGGGCCTTCGAGTGGGTTGACTACATTAAAATATAATGCATGGATCCCGCGCAAGCCCAATAATTCATGGGCACTTCCACTGTCATTGAGTGCGATTTTTTTAAAATTGTGATAATCCTTGAATTCTAATGGATCCGTACCACCGTATTCGCCCACCACATCAGGTACAGGCTTATCTTTTGGTTCAACATCCAGGGTCGCGAAGCAGAATTTTTTCCAGATATCATCAAAATTTCCCTTCAGAGTATCGCGCATGGCGGCAATAGCAGAATCACTCTCTTTACAATTGTCCCCGCTACAATTTTCCAGGAGCCTGCGAATCACATAAGCGTCTTGTAGTTCAACTTCCGTCAGGTAATACGGGAAAAGATACATGCCGTAGGGGCAGGTTCCTGTTTCCATATTCAGCCTTCTCATTATGAATATGTACGGCTCGAAAGCACTTTGAATATAGTTCTGCTCAGTATTCCATTTTTTTTCGATGTAGTCGCTGGACCAGGTCGCAGTACTTTCACAGATCCAAGGGCAAAGGTCGTATAAATAATCTGTGAAAGCGGTTTGAAATGCATGAAAAATCTCATGTGCCAAGGTCGCGCCCAACAGATTTTCCTGCTGGCATATCCTTGATGCAATGTTGATTATGTGCCTGCCGCCTTTGCTTTTGTCCCTGAAATAAGTGCCGTGATTTAGCGCCATATCATCCAAGATAAATATATTAACTGTGTTGGTTCCGTCCGTGAAGGGCACATCCCGGCCCAGAAGATCTTTAAACCTTTCGTAGATTCTATATGTACTTATAAGCTTGTGGATAAGCTTCACTGCTTCGGTATGTTGCTCGAGACCGTAAATTACCAGATTATGGCCGTTTTCCGTTGTATATACATCACGGACAGGAAACGGGGTTTCTTCAGCCCAGGCCGACTCAATAAAAAAACTGAACGGCCAACCATTACGTGATGACTGGCCACCTTTATCAGGCTTTGGATACCAATAACTTTCAGGGTCTAAAGGTGACAGAAAATACGGACGCAATTCCTCCCGGGTTTTCTCATTCAATCGGTTAAAATCTTTTCCAACGGCATTTAATATAGGCGTGCCGCTTGGAAGAGCCTGGGTCAGCCGGTAGGCTTCAGGAACCTTGGAGGGGTCAAAAAGTGAATACATACGAAAGCGTGATGCCTGGTTGATGTCGATACTGTTATTTTGCAAATCATAGTCCAACTGCCGTTGCGGCGGCAACCGGCGATAGGTGACGGTTTTTCGTATTTCCGGTCCTCCCAGAACAGTCGCTGTTAAATTAACAGCCTGGCCAGGTTCAGGGGACACCTTCGGGACAAGATTTACCTGATCAAAATCCGGTGACCATTGGGCGGCCCAGTTATCCTTGTCAGGAGATATTTCAAAATCAAAAAACACAGGGTCCATTGGCTGTGAAAAGCTGATCACCAGTGGCTGGTCCAGATCAATTGTATTATCTGTAGTTATAGTCGGGGCTGTCATCTCCAGTCGGTGGTCGGCCACCGGCAGATTGACAGGGAAGTTTTCAGGCTGATGTTTGAGCGCTTTAAGAGGGGATTTGCCAAGTGTGTTGCCTGCCATCTTTTGCACGGTGGTATTTTGGGTCTTGGTATTAGGAAGTTTTGTCTTTTGCACCAAAACAATAGAAACCTTTGTTTTCCCGTTTTTGGATGTAGCTCCCAGGTTAAACTGGTCACCATGGTTTTGGATGGTGAGTACGCTGGCGCCCTGGCCGGACATTATTTTTCCTGTTGGCCATCCTTTTTGCTGCATCACAGTATTGTAAAAACGGGTAACGTCTTCCGAGGGTGCAGTGGTTTCCAATTCAACCTGACCAAACCCAATGTAATGTTTTTCATTTATGATGTTAGCACCATCCATCAGAGGTATTTCGCTATCCATTAAGGATGGGCTGTCTTCAGCAGATACAAAAGAAAAGAAAAATACTGCCGCAGATACTGCAAGACCTGCAAAGATATAAACC
>JAFGFM010000021.1 GCA_016931115.1 Deltaproteobacteria bacterium
ACCGGATACAAAAATGTTTATAGTGTCAGGAGAAACCACAACAGGCACCTTGCCGCCCGGTTTAAGGTTTTCCCAGTACATGGGGATCCTTTCTTCAGGGATATTATCGGTTCCGCCAAATGCCTCACTCTTTTCTGAAATGCGTTTTTTTAAACCCTTTATCTCATTTTCGGTCAGTTCCTCGTAGGGGACTGATGTCTTATCAATAATGTACTCAACAAGACCCTCTCGGGTGAAACTCCGCTTTTTAAGTTCATTTGCCGTATCCGGACTTAATATAAAGATATAGTTAAAAGGTCTGGCAAAGGCCCCTAAGCCAACGCCAGGCAGGTACGAGGAAAACATAAGGCGGTTGGGGGCTATTTTGCCTATAATATCATCCAGCATGTCGTCAACTGTCCAGGCGCCGCCGGTTCCTCCGCCGTAGCCTGTAAAATCGCCTCCAAGACCTATGCCAGATACTGTAACATAGCTCTCTTCTGCCTTATAACCTCGCCCAGTGTGATAGGGCGCCCACGGGCTTAATTTATTGTTTTCAGCAACCACATAAAAGGTATGGGATGAAGGCCTGCCGGTTAATGCGGTATCGAGCTTTGCTGGTTTCAAATGGCCGATATTGTTCATGCAGAGCCTTACAGCACGTCCTATCGTATTATTTGCACGCCACCCGTGCCCTAATAGGCCAATGCCTGTATGCATATTGATTTTGTCTACAATGGGTCCGCTCACACCTATAAAAAGATTAAAAGAGCCATCAGAAGAAAATACGTGATGTGAAAAATCCTTATCGGATATTCCCTCCATTGCAGCAACAATAATCGGAAAATATTCAGGCTTTGCCCCAGCCATAACGGCGTTCACTGCCACCTTCTGTACAGTGACATTAGCAATAACAGATGTTCCGTCCGGAGATTTTATTACCCCCAGTACCTTATCAGGTGCAAGACTGGTTGCCTTTAGCATCTGTGCGACATTATCCGGTGTGGGAGGAACAAGAGGAAGTCCATCACCCCAGTTGTTATCCATGTATGTCTGATAGAATTTTTCGTAGGCGGACTCCAGGCTGTCCGCTGAAATTTTTACTGTTTCAATCGCCGCTTTCCCGGGTTTTAAGCCTGCCTCTTTTTCTGAAGCTTTTTCAGGAAGGGTCAGGGCATTTACTATATCATCAAGAACCATCTCTGCGCAGGGCATCATGCTCTTTGAGCTTGCCCTGTTCGGGTAGAACTCCATGCTGGGCAAGGGTGCCATACGTACAGATGGCATGCCAAGATGATTAGCGGCTGTTTCTGCGTTATACATCAGGTGTTCACCAAAGACAGCAACACCGGGTTTACCCAGTTTTTCCATTTTTACTGTATAGGATACAGCGTCCCATGCACCCTGGCCGGAATCCCCAACAGCATAGACAAAGGTATCTACCTCCTTTGGTATCCTCGCCTCTGCGTTATCTGCACCCCTGGTATATCTGAGGATAGTAGTCGTTGGGTATTTTTTCTTGAGAAGCACCTCCAGTGCATCCAGAAAAAACTCTCCTCCTGATTTACCCGCCCATATCAGGCCGATTTTGCTAGCGGAGAGATCTTTAACCCGAGGAGAAATAACAGAGATATCAGATGCCATGATCATCTCCGCTTCAGGATTAAGCACCTCAAATGAAATGCCTTCTCCTTTTCCTTTAGGCTTGGCAGCCAGGGCATCTGCATACAGTAGGGAGATAAAACAAATGAGCAATAATCCAGTTAACATCCTTAACCGTGCTTTATTGACCTTTTCCATTTTCTACTCCTTATGTGTGTTGAATAATTGAGTGTCAGTTTTGGAAAGTACTCATTTATTAATAGCATGTTATTTATTAAAAGGGGAATCAATATAAAAGGAATAAAAGAATGACTTTTCAGGAGGGAAAGTCATTCTTCGCTGGTGGTCACTTGTATTTTGGGTGAAATATATCTGGATTTTCCCCTATCCACACATTACACTATCCACTTTCACCATCACTGTCACACCCATTCGTTAATTAGCCTTATAATAAGGTTATATGATTATATATTGACGTACATCATCTAACTCCATATACTTCATTTCTTGGGAATTCTTATCAGCTTCTAATTGGCTTTAAAATGTACAGGCGCTTAAAAATCTTGTAGTAATCCTGATTGGTCTGTCCAGTGTGGAGATGGGTCATAAACCTGTATATGAAAGAAACATGAATTCAAGAAGAAAGAGGATGCTATGAAAAAAATTTCACTTGGAAGAGATAGAAAATCAGACGAAGTACAAATAAATATGTCCCCTATGGTTGATATGACATTTTTATTGCTGATATTTTTCCTTGTTACCACCACCTTTGTAAGGGAATCCGGTGTTGAGGTTAATCGACCGATTTCTTCTCCAGACTCAACCGTGGAGAAAGATAATATTCTTATAAGTGTTACAAAGGATGGAATGATTTATCTGGACGACCAGATAATTGATATAAGGTCTGTACGCTCCAGGATGGAACGTTTCAAGAGTGAAATGCCCGAGGGAAATGTGATTATAACTGCTGACAATGAGAGCCTATTTGGGGTGGCAATAGAGGTGCTTGATCAGGTAAGACTTGCAAATATCAAGAATGTAGTGGTCGCTTCAGCGAAAGAGTAATTACCAAGTAGAACAAGGAATATAGGGTGGGTATAAATAATAATTATCGCGAACTTTTGGCTCTTCTCCTGAAGAACCAAATACCGTCCATGAATCAATTAGATGTTTATAAAATTCTCGAAAGTTAATCCAGCTTCTATCAAATCTTCTTCTTATATCTTTATCAGGGACGATATGTCCTCCTTTTTTAAGTCTCATCTTAGTCAGTTCAATAGCAATGTCAACAGAGGGAAATTTTAGGTAGTAAATGATAATTTCATATCCCATTAATTTCCGGGTTTTTATCTTTATTTTATATAACTTCCCGCTAAGAGGGTAAACCCATTGTAATTGATACCCTCAGAAAACAGGCATGGACAAAGAGTTAATATATGACCCATCAGGATGGGAGTAAACTCCCTGAGGCGTATGGGAAGAGTTAGGAGAAGGATTCTCGGTTTATTGTTTGATAAAATAGAAAAGGCAGAGCCAAAGAGACCCTGCCGTATTGGTCTTATTACTGTCTTATTTAACAGTGAATGTTGTCACGTGATCATGAACGATTAACCATTCCCCATTTACCTTCTTAACGACACGAGTTACGCGATTATGGTTGACGGTCTGTTCCTTTGTTGTAGGATTGGTATAAGTAGCTACCTCGTATCCAGTAAGTACAGCTACATCATCTTTAATTTTGGTAGCCTGTGGATTGTGGAAAGTAACTGTAACATTGTTAGTTTCTGAGGCAAAAGTATTTCTCCATCGTTCTTCAAGGTCTTCTTTCCATCCTTTACACAATAAGGGTTGATCTCCAGGGTTAAATGTAGATGTGTCTGATGAATGGTAATATAATGAATACATTAATTCTAAATCCTTAGTACTGTAGGCTTTCATAAAATTTGTTTGCACCTGAATAATCATCTCCTCATCCGATGCAGCAGCAGCTGCTGATGGTGCTACAGAAAAAAGCACAACAAAGCAAAAATGATCATAATTACGGTATATCGCTTCATTTTGATTCCCTCCTTGATATTGTTTTCATTTATTTAAAATCAACAAGAAAAAATAAATCCGGTTAAAGGTTAATAAAAAACCCTTACTTATCTTTTGGAGAGGGATTGTTTTATTAGAAGGAATATGGATTTTTAATATTAACTGGGAGATATAATGTGAAAGTGTTTCTCAGAGCGAGTGTGTTGATCTTTCAACTTGAAATCAAAAAGCAAGTCATGTCTTTAAGGTTAAATAATGATAGAGAAGACAGTCATAAGGGTCAATTAAAAAGATAGGATCGAGTAAATATCCCACCAATATGCAAAAATGGACTGATAATTTTGAGGTCCATTAAATGAGCTATTGAATTTTATTATATCTTGATTCAGGCGAGACCTTAATATATCATTATATTAACTGAACATTGAAAAGTACCTTTTGATTTCAAGTGAAAAGTTCACAATAGTCATACTAAAACATTCCTCTGTCTTACTTCTATTCAAGATACTTCTTTATATCCATCTGAAATAACATATTCTCTGATACAGTTTAGTTGTTATTTTGGCAAGCTTACCTTCAATCATTTGAAATACAGGGAGGGAAATAAAATGAGTTTGCTGAATATAGTAAAAGAAGGGTATGGCGGTATTAAAACCGTTATCACGGATAATAACAATAATACGGTTGAAGGTCCCACTCTCATATATGAGGCAGATCGAAAAAGAAACTGGTCCGTTCTCTATCTGATCGTGGCAATATTCGTGGGTTCCATTGTATTTATCTTTTGCTGGGTTTATGCATATCTTTCATGGGGCTTCCCACTGGGTATCTGCGTGGGCTGGATACCTTCCCTGTTCATAGGTATTATTGCCGGTCTTATCTGGCCCATGGTTGTGTTCATTCTTATTGTTTACCTGCTATCCCTGCGATACAGAGGAATGATATAGATGTGAAGTAATCCCTTTTTACACAGGGGTTTACTCATCGAACAGCAGCAAAGGTCTTCAGGGCAATCCTTTTTCTGGGTGAGACAAAGGATTCGAGGGGTTTTTGCCTGCTTTTTGTTTCTGGTAATTGGTATAGACGTCATGATTAGAGTCCAAACTGGCATCGTTAAGGGATGGATTTAGACGGTTCTGCACTTCCCATTCGCGAATATCTATAAAGTAGAGCGACCTTAAAAAAATAAATTTCCATCAATTCCAGTATTCTTGCATAATATTTGAATTTTGATAAGTTCAGGTATACCATATACACAAATTTCAACCCAAATTTAAAAAAATTTTCAAAAGAGAGCCCAAAAGTAGCCCAATGGGATAGGGGTTAAAAATAAGTTAAAGTCTTTTTTTTGCGAAGGCTCTGCCTGAGGGGCTTTTTAGGTATGATTCAAAATTTAAGGCTTGCTGCCTATCAGTAAAAGCGATTGATGTTTTTATTCTCCATGGTTTGTATTTTGATGCGTGGGTATCTTGACCGGCATTATGCGCAGCAAGACGAGCCTTAAGGTCTTCTGTAATACCGGTATAATAACGATTGAGGAAACTTTCAGATTGGAGAATGTAAACATAATAATACTTCATGGTTTCTTACTCGACATGACTCATCATCGATATATGCTTTAGTGCGATTTTGCTTTTATATAAAACAATTACTTCAGAATAATAAGGGAAACATTTCTATTGGCGTGCCGAGTCGTAGCTTGTATATTGAATACGCCCGACTTCGCCTATCGGCTTCCGCCTTCGTGAAGACTATGGCGCGACAAGACATCGCGGCAGCCTTCGCATCTCCACTTCGTTATGAAGCGAAGTTCCATATGATTTGAAAATTCTTTTCTTTCTGGCGTGCCGAGCCGTAGCTTGTATATTGAATACGCTCGACTTCGTCTATCGGCTACGTCGCGGCAGCCTTCACTTTCCGTTTCACTCCAAGCGAAGGCTGGTGGAGGCGGGGGGAGTCGAACCCCCGTCCGAAAATATTCCGCTTAAGCTTCTACATACATATCCCGGTATAAGAGTTTAACCTTCAGTTTCCTACCGGGCGATGTCCCTGAAGGCTGACCCGTATAAAGGTTTCGCGTCAATGATCTACAGGTGCATCATATCCGCTATCCTGCTTTATCGACGACCCTTTCTGCCTCGCAGGAAAGACTGAAATGGTCGGTAGCCTAAATTTTTACGCGGCTACAGCGTACGCGTAATCGTCTGCGTTTGTGTTTATTCCACCCGTTTAACGAGCGAGTAGAACCTCGATATGCGACTTAAGCTTCATTATCCCCGTCGAACCCGTTTCGCCCCCTTAAAAAAATTATGTGAAATGTGAATAATAACCCGATTAAGCTATCGCCTAATCGGGAGCGGATTTTCCAAATTCAATTTACATCAAAATAATAAACATTAAACCTGCAATAGTCAATACTATCGTCTCTTCCTGACCTGATCCATCTCCCTTTTTAGCTCTTTCTCTTTAAGGGCGTGGCGTTTATCATATAATTTTTTACCCTTTGCAAGCCCTATTTCTATCTTTGCCATACTTTCTTTGAAATAGATCTTTAAAGGTATAAGGGCATACCCTTTTTCCTTTGTCTTGCCTATAAGCCGCCTGATCTCTCTTTTATGGAAGAGCAGCTTTCTTGTGCGTTTTGGGTCTAAGTTGAGATAATGGGCATAGGGGTAGGGGGTTATGTGCATGTTGTATAAAAAGACTTCACCATTTTTTATTTTGGCATAGCCGTCAACAAGATTTGCCCTGCCATCCCTTAACGATTTTACCTCTGGCCCGAGGAGCACCAAGCCTGCCTCAAGTGCTTCATCTATGAAATAGTCATGGGATGCCTTTTTATTTTGACAAACAACTTTTATGCTCATTGGTATGTTTAACTCTATTTTAAAAAAGATTATTACTGTAAATATTTCAATTTGAAACCATTGCCATTTATATCAGGCAGGTAGCCTTTTGTTATTTTCTGTATATACCTGCGCACCTCCTCAGAGGTTTTAAGCTTAAGGATATTTTCAAGGTCCTTTTCCGTCTCCTCTTTTGAAAGAGATCTTATAAGCTTCTTTAGCTGTGGTATACCGGTTGCTGTCAGGCTGAGTTCATTGATGCCCATGCCCAGCAATATAGGTATACAGAATGGGTCTCCGGCCATTTCTCCGCATAATGAGACCTCAATGCCGGCATTTTTGGCTGCCTTGACTACCTGCATTATCATCCTGATAACAGCCGGGTGATATGGTTCATACATATAGGCTACATTCTCATTGCTGCGGTCTATTGCAAGGGTGTACTGGATAAGGTCATTTGTCCCTATGCTGAAAAAATCCGCACTCTCAGCCAGTATATCAGCCACCATTACAGCTGATGGTATCTCAATCATTGCCCCGACCTTCATTTTTCTGTCATAGGGGATATTTTCCTTTTCAAGCTCATACATTACCTTGAGCAATATGCTTTTCGCATCAATTAACTCCTGGACGCCAGATATCATGGGGAACATTATCCTGATATTCCCATAGGCGCTTGCCCTCAATATCGCCCTGAGCTGGCTCTTGAATATCTCCTGTTCCTTCAGACAGAACCGTATAGCCCTGAGCCCGAGCGCTGGATTAGCCTCGTTTGAGGGCTTTTTATTTGAGAATATCTTGTCTCCGCCTATATCAAGGGTCCTTATTGTAACAGGAAAAGGCATTACCTTTTCTGCTATCTCCCTGTAGTTTTGATACAGTTCATCCTCACCAGGGACACCCTTGTTTCGTATATATAAGAATTCTGTCCTGTAAAGGCCTACCCCTTCCGCCCCGTTATCCTTGGCGGTTTCAACCTCTTCGAGAAATTCAATGTTGGCCTTTACAGCCATCCTGTAGCCGTCTGTTGTTTCTGAAGGCAGATGACTTAACTGGAGAATGCTTGAAATATAGTTTTTATAATAGAGGGCCTTTTCCTGATATGAGGTAATGAGGTCATTATCAGGGTTAACTATGACCTCTCCCTTGTACCCGTCAACTATAAGCAGGTTGCCATCCTCAATACTGCCGGTAGCCTTTTCAAGACCCAGTACAGCTGGTATTTTAAGCGCCTGCGCCATGATTGCAGTATGAGAGGTCTTTCCGCCCACATCTGTGATAAATCCCATTACCATAGAGGTATTTATTTCACTGGTGTCTGCGGGTGAAAGGTCATGGGCAACAATTATGACCTTTTCATTGATGTTCGAGAGGCTTTCCTGTTTTTTACCCACAAGATTTCTGAGTATCCGTTCAACAACATTCTCAACATCATGGATTCGGTCTCTTATGTATTCAAAATCAACCTGGTCAAAGAGCTGGCGTATCTTCTGTACAGATTTTTTTAATGCCCATTCCGCATTAATCCTTTCTTCCAGGATAATGTTGATTGTGGCCCCGGATATCATGTTATCGTCCACAATCATCAGGTGGGTGTCCAGGATAAATGAGTGTTCTTTTATGCTGTCAGGTATACGGCTTTTGAGGTCTAATAGCTGCTCTTTTGTTACCTCAAGGGCATTTTTTAACCTCTCAACCTCCCTGTTAATCTCGTTTTCATTAATAAGGTATTGGTAGATGATCTTCTGCTTTGAACGGTCTACAAGCCTGGCCTTTCCTATTACGATACCGGGAGATACCGCAATACCTGTAAATCTATTGTTTTCGGCTGTAACCTGTTCTATCATCTTCCTTCACCAAATTTGTTTTCAAAAAGCCTGCTTAACTCCTCAAGCAACT
Source organism: Deltaproteobacteria bacterium (assembly GCA_016931115.1). Lineage (GTDB taxonomy): Bacteria > Desulfobacterota > DSM-4660 > Desulfatiglandales > HGW-15 > JAAZBV01. The sequence goes on from JAFGFM010000021.1 coordinate 8,364, forward strand.
CAAGAGAGTCTTCACCATCTGCCTTTGCATCAACCTCAGTGCCTTTTGAACCCGAAAGGGTAAGAATAGAAAGGATATTTGAACCATCCACCTCTCCATAACCGTTTTTGATAAAAAACAGTCTGGATTTATATTTCCGGGACAGTTCAACTATTTTTGCGGCAGCCCGTCCATGAAGACCAAGGTCATTCTGGATTAAAAGTGTCTTTTTATGCTCCATTAACCGGTTTTTATAACTATTAAAATTTAATGAATTAATTCAAGTTGATACATCCACCAATCGCACAGGCTGTATTCCCAGCCAGAATGATCTGTATATTCCAAAAATTTTGATTTGTCTATATGTAAGAAATAAAATTAGTCATAAATTAAAGAAATCACAGCTCTTCCATTTTTCTTTTGAGGTCAAGCACCTCCCTGTAGGCTGACCTGAACCTGATGTTATGGTTTTTTGCAACTGAATCGGCAATATCCTTTATGCTTATATTATCTATAAGCATGTTTTTTATTGTTTCTTCCAATTTTTCCGGGATGGTTTCATTTTCTTTAGACTTTTCACTACCTTCAGTGATTATTACATATTCACCCCTCGGCTCCCGCTGTGAAATGATAGTTAATATCTCTTTCACATGACCTCTCATTACCTCTTCGTGCACTTTTGTTAATTCCCTTATGACTGCAATCCCTCTATTTCCAAATGCCTCATAAAGCTGTTCAAGAAACTGTATGATCCGGTGAGGGGCCTCATAAAATATTATTGTTCCCTCTTCTGCTGCGAGTTCCTGGAGCTCCTTTTTTCTCTTTCCTGACTTATTACTCAAAAAGCCTGCAAACAGGAAATTATCCATCTTCAGTCCACAGACCGATAGGGCAGCAATGGCCGCGCATGCGCCAGGTACAGGGGTAACACATATCCCGTTTTCACTGGCCATTTTGATCAGTAATGCACCGGGGTCAGATATACCGGGGGTGCCGGCACAGGTAACAAGTGCGATATTCTCTCCCCTGTTTAGCCTTTCAATCAGGCCTGGCCAGCTCGTTTTGTGGTTATGCTGATTATAACTGGTTAACCTTGTGCCTATTTCATAGTGGCTGCACAGTTTTTTTGTATGGGTGGGGTTCTCTGCTGCAATAAGGTTCACCATTTTCAGGGTTTTTATTGCCCTCAGGGTTATGTCCTCAAGATTACCGATCGGTGTTGAAACCACATACAGGGTGCCTGACTTTTTATCTCTATTAATAGGTAAGTTCAAATGCATCCTGTATGACCTCTATTTCCGGCACTTCCTGGTTGATGCTAACTGCAACAACATCAAACCTGGATCTTGCATCAGGGCAGTTATTCTCCTTCATGTAATAGAGTGCGGTTTTGGATATCTGCCTCTTTTTTCTTAAATTTACAGCCTCCTTTGCATAACCGATATCCCTGCCTTTTCTGGTTTTGATCTCAATAAAGACAAGACAGTCTTTGTGCCTTGCTATCAGGTCGATTTCACCTAAAGGGCACCTGTAATTCCTTTCAATGCATTTATAGCCTAACTTTTTTACCTTTTTGAAGGCTAATTCTTCACCGGCTTTTCCTAGTTCAAGGCGCTCTTTTGTCATCAGTATACACCCTTAAAGGTCATCCTGTGAAAAGGGGATGGACCATATTTCTTAATGGCAGTGAGATGCTGTTTTGTTCCGTATCCCTTGTTCTTTATAAATTCGTATTCCGGACAGCTCCTGTCATAGACGCTCATTATCCTGTCCCTGTACACCTTTGCTATGACTGAGGCAGCAGAGATAGTATGGCTTAGCTGGTCACCTTTTACAATGCATTTCTGGGGGAGAGGGTTCTGTATCTTAAATATACCATCAATGAGGAGAAAATCAGGGGTGATATCAAGGTGATCCACTGCAACCTTCATGGATTCAAGGGATGCAGTGAGAATATTGTGTTTATCAATATAAGAGTGGGAAACAACACCAATACCCACTGCAAGGGCATTTTTTATTATTTCTAAAAAGGCCTTTTCTCTTGCCTTTTCAGACATCTTCTTTGAGTCTTTTACTCCGGGGATAATAAGCCCTTTTGGCATGATAACCGCTGCTGAAACAACCGGGCCCGCAAGAGGACCTCTTCCTGCCTCGTCAATACCGGCAACCATATTATACCCATCTTTATAGGCTGCTGATTCATAATATAATGGATCAGCAGCCTTTTTATCGCCTGTATCTTTAAAAAAAGAAAGGTTATTACTGGCCTTGACCAATTGGTGCTGGTATTTACTACCTTTTTTCTTTTATGCGGGCGGCCTTCCCCTTGAGCTTTCTCATATAGTAGAGTTTGCCCCTTCTGACCTTGCCCTTGGTGATTACTTCTATCTTATCGATTGTCGGTGAATGAAGTGGAAATATTCTTTCAACACCAACACCATAGGACACCTTTCTTACTGTAAAAGAGGCGCCTGTAGTTCCCCTTCTTTTGCGGATTACAAAACCCTGAAAGACCTGTATCCTTTCCTTGTCACCTTCCTTTATCCTGGCATGTACCTTTATTGTGTCACCAGCCTGAAAGTCAGGTATATCTACCCTCATCTGTTCATTTTCAATGTATTCAATAACGCTAGACATTATGTCCTCCTGATGTTCAGTGAAAATTCTTTCACTGAAAAACTTATAATATATTTCCCTGAAAGAGAAAAAAGTTGCTCAATAGCTTTATCTATATTCTCCAACCAGCCGGTCAATAATGATCCCTGCGGCTGCCCTGACCGGCAGATGATTGTAACTGTTTTTTCCTTCTATAGCCTTTAAAACAAAGTCGGCATTTTCTATAGCATCATTGTGAAGTCCCCAGGCTGTGCCGAAAAGCAGTAACACTACCCTGTTACTCTCAATGATCTCTTTTGCCATATTGAAGGAGATGGCCTCTTTTACCATTGATGCGCATGTGACTATGGTAACGGGTCTTTCCCCTTCGATTTCTATTATCTTATCAACAGCTTCCTCTATTGAAGCGGATATCTCTAATACCTCAATTGCCTCTTTCCTGTCAACATTATAACGGGCACCAAAACCTGATTTCCAGTGATTTATCAGTTCGGTTACAAACTCCTGCTGATCAGTGAGGGGGGTAATAACAAAAAACCTTTTTATTCCATATGTCCTTGAAATCCTCGATAAATCGTGAAGGTCAAGATTTGTGACAGCCGAAGTGATCTTTTCCCTGTTTTTGTTATATACCGGGTAATGTACCAGTCCTGTATAGAGCCTCATTTATTTTAACTATTCCCAAATCAGTAAACTAAATTAATCAGCCTTTTATACCGGGATTTTATCATCCCTTCAGCTTTGACAAATATTTTTTATCTTCTTCACTGAGCACTGCCTTATCAAGGAGATCCGGTCTTTTATTATAGGTGCGTTTTAGAGACTGCTCTCGCCTCCATTTTCTTATCTTTTCATGGTCCCCGGAGATAAGGATCTCAGGCACCTCTTCACCGTTATAAACCCTTGGCCTTGTATATTGAGGATGCTCAAGCAGGCACCCTTCAAAGGAGTCCTCCTTATTGGAATTTTCACACCCTAATACACCCGGAACAAGTCTTGATACCGCATCAAGCACAATCAGGGCGCCCAGCTCTCCCCCGCTCAGGATGTAATCCCCTACAGAGAGTTCCATATCTATATTCCGGGTAATGACCCTTTCATCAACCCCTTCATACCTGCCGCAGATCAGGGTTACCTGATCGTATTTTGCCAAATCCCATGCAAGAGGCTGATCAAATTTTTTCCCCTGAGGCGAAAGCAGGATAGTAATGGAATTAGCCACCTGTTCAATGGATTTCAAAGCCCTGTCTATTGGCCCTGCCATCATGACCATACCGCTTCCTCCCCCAAAGGGTCTGTCATCAGTGATTTTATGCTTTCCCCTGGCAAATTCACGTATATCGGTCACATTTACCCTTAAAATTCCCTTTTTTATTGAACGCCCGAGGACGCCCTCTTCCATAAAAGGTAAAATAAGACCCGGGAACAGAGTTAGAATATTAAATTTCATTTAGTTCAAGCAGCCCGTCAATAGCTCGAATAATCATCTCCCCTTTATTCAGGTCTATCTTTTTAATTACATCATGTATGGAAGGGATAAGAAATTCAGAATCATCCTGTCTGACAACAAAAACATCATTGCTTCCGGTAGGTATAATTTCTTTGATATCGCCCAGATATTTGCCTGAATCCAGATAGACCTTCATGTTGATAAGTTCGAACCAGTAATATTCATCATCACTCTTCTTCACAAGGAGTTTTTTATCAACCAGGATATCTGCGTCCCTCAGTCTATTGGCATTTTCAAATGTCTCTACCCCTTTAACCCGTATCAGAAAACTGTTTTTATGTGGACTCACATCAAGAACCGTGTATTTAATCGGTTCTTGATGTTCCAGTTTTAAAAAAACCGTATCTGAATAAAGAAAAGACTCTATTGTCCGGGCATAGGACCAGACACTTAAAAGCCCTTTCACCCCGTGAGGCTTTATTACTTTTCCGACAAGGAGTAGTGCTTCAGAGGAGACCTTGTTTATACTACTCAATTATCTCCAGCACAGATCTCTTCTTGAGTTTTGTCGAAGAAGCGCTGAGAATAGTTCTCATTGCGCGTGCTGTTCTTCCCTGTTTGCCAATCACCTTGCCAAGGTCTTCTTTTGCAACTTTGAGCTCAATTACAGAGGTCTGTTCACCCTCTATCTCGGTTACGATTACTTCTTCAGGTTTATCAACCAATGCCTTTGAAATATACTCGATCAAGTTCTTCATCTCCATAAAGTGACCTCCTTGGATTCAACAGAACATCAAGTCAGTTTGTAGTTGCTGTAACCTTAAATCCCTCTTTTTTTAAAATCGCCCTGACAGAATCTGAAGCTGATGCACCATTTTCAAGCCATTTGCTTACCTTTTCCCGGTCAAGATTTATCTCTGCGGGCTCTTTGGTCGGATTATAATATCCGAGAATGTCAAGAAATCTGCCATCTCTTGGCGCTTCAGAATCAGCTGCCACAACCCTGTAAAACGGTTTCTTTTTGGAACCTTTTCTAGTTAATCTAATTCTAACAGCCATTTTTTTAGCTATCACCCCCTACGTATAAAAATTAAAAAAACGCAATCAACCAAATAAACCCGGTAGATTTGCAAACCCTTTACTCGTTATTCTTTCCATCATCTTTTTCATTTCTGCAAAATTCTTAAGAAGACGGTTTACATCCTGAACATTTGTTCCGCTGCCAAGGGCAATCCTTTTTCTCCTGCTGCCATCTATTATCTTATAATTTGCCCTTTCTTTTAAAGTCATTGAACTGATTATTGCCTCTACCTTTACCAGTTCTCTCTCGTCCGGTTTCAGATTTTTAAGCTGTTTAATCTGGCCCATGCCCGGTATCATACCAAGTATCTGCTCAAGGGGGCCAAGCTTTTTTATCTGAGAAAGCTGTTTTTTGAAATCCTCCAGATCGAACTTTTTCTTTCTTAACTTCTTTTCAAGAATCAATGCCTCTTTCTGGTCGAATTCCTCCTGTGCCTTTTCTATAAGAGAGAGCACATCTCCCATGCCCAGTATCCTTGATGCCATCCTGTCAGGATAAAATGGTTCAAGCGCATCAAGTTTTTCACCAACTCCGATAAATTTTAAAGGCTTCCCGGTTACAGCCTTAATGGAAAGGGCTGCTCCACCCCTTGCATCACCTTCCATTTTAGTAAGGATAATGCCTGTAAAATCCAGTATTCGGTTAAACTCTCCTGCAACATTTACGGCATCCTGCCCTGTCATTGCATCTGCGACAAATAATATTTCTGTCGGACGCACCTTTTCTTTAATAGTAACAAGTTCATTCATAAGGACTTCATCAATGTGAAGCCTTCCTGCCGTATCAATAATCATCACATCAGAGCTGTATCTGCCTGCCTGTGACAGGGCGTTTATACATATATCAACAGGCCCAAGCTCTTTATCCGAAGAATATACCGGGATGTTGAGCTGCGCCCCAAGTTTTTTCAACTGGTCTATGGCAGCAGGCCTGTAAATATCAGCCGGTACTAAAAAGGGGTTTCTCCCCTGTTTTCTCAAATGAAGGGCCAGCTTTCCGCAGGTTGTTGTTTTCCCTGAGCCCTGAAGTCCGACCAGCATAATAACAAAAGGGGTCCTGCCTGTAAGCAGAAGCTCCTGTCTGGCGCCTCCCATCAACCCGGTTAGTTCCTGGTTGACAATTTTTATAACCTGCTGTCCGGGGGTAAGAGAGTCAAGCACCTCCTTACCTATAGCCCGATCACGTATATTGTTTATCAGGTCTTTAACTACTTTATAGTTTACATCTGCTTCAAGGAGCGCAAGCCGTATCTCTTTTAAGGCATCCTGTACATTGCTTTCATTCAGCCTGCCATGCCCCCTGACCTTCTTGAAGATCAGATTCAGTTTATCAGATAAATTCTCAAACATAATATAGTAAAAAGACTAAAATAGTAAACCGTTAGAATTAAGAGTAAAAAGGTTTTTTGTCAATAAAAAAATCGCCTAATTTGTTAAAAGAACAATTAAGAATAAATAATATTCTTAATTTTTTTATAATATAACATACTTTAGAAAATATATGAAACAATTATTTTTCAATTTCTTCTAAATGATCTTTTCTTTCATTTTAAAATGTTTTGTTTGGGTGACTTTTTGACCTGTTTCTGTTAATAGCCTGTTGTCGCTTTAGGTTAAGCTATGTCGGATTAATTATTCAATAAATGCATGCATCGAGGGTTTATGAAAGAAGATATTATTCAGGAAATTGAACATCTGAGAGAGAGGATAAAATATCACAATTACCGCTATCACGTCCTTGATGACCCTGAGATAATTGATTCTGAGTATGATAAGTTATTCAGAAGGTTACAGCTTATGGAAAGGGAAAACCCCGAATTAATCAACCCTGACTCACCGACCCAGAAGATCGGTGAAGCACCGTTAAAGACATTTGATCCTGTAAAGCACAGCCAGCCCATGCTGAGTCTGGAAAATGCCTTTACCGATCAAGAGATTAAGGAATTCGATGCCAGATTAAAAAGGCTTAACAATAGCAGCAGCCCCATAGAATATGTTGTTGAGCCCAAAATGGATGGGCTTGCCATTGAGCTTGTATATGAAGAAGGAAGGCTTAGCGTGGCATCAACAAGGGGTGACGGTTTTACAGGTGAAAATGTTACAGAAAATATAAAAACTATCCCGGCTGTTCCCAATAATCTTTTATATAAGGAAGGTAATAATAATGATATCCCCGGCTTACTTGAGGTAAGAGGGGAGGTATATATGGAAAAAAGGGATTTTGAAGAGCTGAACAGAACAAGGTTATCAGAGGGATTAACGCTTTTTGCTAATCCAAGGAATGCTGCTGCCGGCTCATTAAGACAGCTTGATCCGGAGGTTACAAAAAAACGCCGCCTTAACATGTTCTGTTACGGAACCGGGATTATTTCCGACTATAAAGTAGATACCTATTATGAGACTATGCTTTTTCTGCAAGGACTTGGGCTGCGGATAAACATGGAGCATATGAAGCTCTGCTCCAGCATTGATGAGGTTATTGAACAATGTCATTATCTTGAAACAGGCAGGGATGGTTTTCTCTTTGAGATGGACGGGGCTGTAATAAAGGTCAACCGGTTAGACCTCCAGGAGAAATTTGGTATTAAAACAAGATCGCCAAGATGGGCTATAGCACGTAAATTCAAACCGGTTCAGGTCATGACGAAAATAAGGGATATTGAGGTCCAGGTGGGTAGAACAGGTGCCCTCACCCCTGTTGCCCTGCTTGATCCTGTGGAGGTTGGAGGGGTAACTGTAAGACGTGCAACACTCCATAACAAGGAAGAGATAGAAAAAAAGGATATCAGGGTATTTGACTCGGTCATTATCCAGAGGGCAGGGGATGTAATACCAGAGGTTGTTGAAAGTGTAAAATCAAAGAGAACTGGGATAGAAAAGGTATTCTCTTTTCCTGATAAATGTCCGGTTTGCGGCGCCAATGTTCTGAAAAAGGCGAATGAGGTTGTTATACGATGTCCTAACATGAAATGTCCGGCCCAGTTGAATGCAGGTCTGAGGCATTTTGTGTCAAAGGGCGCAATGGATATTGATGGTCTGGGAGAGAGGATAATTACCCAGCTTATTGACAAAGGTTTTATTAAACAGGGTGTGGATATCTACAGGCTGAACAAAGAAAGACTACTTCAGCTTGAAAAAATAGAAGCAAAGTCGGCTAACAATATCCTTACAGCCATTTCGGAAAGCAGGAAAACAACCTTTGCAAGATTTATCTATGCGCTTGGTATAAGACATGTAGGTGAGCATATTGCATCAATTATTGCGGACCATTTCAAGACAATTGATGCCTTAAAAGAGGCGGATGAAGAGGAGCTCCTCTCTATAAAAGAGGTAGGCCCCCAGATAGCTGAAAGCATAGTTTCATACTTTTCAGATGAGGCAAATGTATCTCATGTAGAGAGCCTTATTAATGAGGACATTCAGTTTGAGGAGTCTGAATACAACAGTAAATCGCCCATCGCCGGAAAGACGATCGTTGTAACAGGGACATTAAACCGGATGAAACGTGATGAGATCAAGGATTTTATAATAAGAAATGGTGGCAGGGTTGCATCTAACGTGGGCAAGGGTACAGATATGCTCATTACCGGAGATGAACCTGGGTCAAAACTGGACAGGGCAAGGGAACTGGGTATACAGATTATTAATGAAGAGGGTTTTTTTAACATGTTTTCATAGGAAATCTTATGAAAATATGAAGAATAATTTGGAAAGGGTTTTAAATGCAGAATATAAGGGTGCATCTTATTGTAAATGGGAAGGTTCAAGGGGTCTGGTTCAGGGAATCGACCAGGCTTAAGGCAGTAGAACTTTTGGTAAAAGGGTGGGTAAAAAACAGACCAGACGGGACAGTTGAAATAGTGGCCGAAAGTATGGAACCAAATATGAAAAATTTTGTCGAATGGTGTCATGAAGGCCCGCCTCGGGCGGTTGTGAGTTCAGTAACCTTAACCAACCAGGAATTCAGAGATGAATTTGATTCGTTTAATATTGTGTTTTAGGATTTAAACTGTTAATCACTGTGAGGCAAATTTTCATGCATATTTGCTGCCGGTTGCCTGAAAGTGCATTTGAAGCGGTTGGCCGGTAATGTTTGATTTGATCTACACTTGAATTAAGTACGGAGGTTTAAAGATATGAAGGCAGGTATTTTCAGGTATCTATTGGTTTTGTTCATTCCGGTACTTCTCGCCTTTACATTTGGCTGTGGTGGTGCTGCCAGGGATGTCTATTATGTCGGCGGTCAGGCAGCCAAATCAATAAAAGGACTGGTTACCCCTGATGCCAAGCCCGTATTAAAGAAGAAGATACTTATAACACCGGTTATAAATAATTCAGGCATAGACAATTTACAGACTGATAAAATCATGCAGGCCTGCGTTTCATATATCTCAGAAGATGAGTACCTTGTTGTAAGCACACTTCAAAAATATGAAGATCAGGATAAGGCATTTCTGAATAAACCATATGGAGCAATACTTAATCCTGCCTATGTTAAAAAATCAGGTGCTTCCGGGATCAATATCCTTCTTGCATGTATTATCCAGCCTGTTGAGGCTATAAAGGCAAGAAAAGGCATATGGCCTTATAGAAAAGATACCCATAAAATTACCCTATCCGTAAGCATAAACGCGGTGGACACAGTGAATGGCACCCTTGTTGTTTTTGAGGATGAAACCTTAGATTTTAAGTCAGGGGTATTAAATACCGGTGAAAACGATAAATGGGTGCCTGACAGTAACCTGCTTCAGGATAAAATTTTGGACATGACCGAGGAGCTTTGTTCCAGGGCAATCGAAAAACTCAGAAAAATTCCATGGCAGAGTGAGCCGGTTGTTGAAGGTGATAACTACGTAATAAGGTCAGGCAGAGATATAGGCATTAATGAAAACACGGTATTTGAGCTGTTTAAAAAGGGTGAACCTGCCAAGGCCGACGCTAGCGGTCAGTATTTCCTTTTAGGTGAAAAAACAGATGAAACAGGTATAAGGTCAGTGGCTGACAATAGTGCAGTCCTGAATATTAACGCAGGGCAAAGTGAGATATCCTTTATCAGGGTTAAGCAGCCTGAAGAGTAATCATTATCCTGAAGTACAGATCAGGTCATGGAAAGCATCTCCTTTGCATGTGCTATGGCCTGATCAGTGACCTTTCTGCCCCCCATTAATCTTGCTATTTCATGTATCCTCTCATCATTACCCAGTTCTGAAATAAGGGTCTGTGTCCGCCCCTCTTTGATTCCTTTTTTGACGAGGAAATGGTTGTTACCCTTGCTCGCTATCTGTGGGAGGTGTGTTATGCAGATTATCTGGTGATACTGAGACAGCTCATTTATCTTTTCCCCCACCTTTTCTGCTGTGGCACCGGCTATCCCGGCATCCACCTCATCAAAAATTATTGTTTCCACAGAGGTCTTCCGTGCAAGTATGGTCTTCATTGCAAGCATGATCCTTGACAGCTCTCCTCCTGATGCTATTTTTGAGAGGGGTTTAAGATCCTCGCCCACATTGGTGGAGATCATGAATTCTACCCTGTCATAACCTTCAGGCCCTATCATGACCAATAAAGCTGATTTGTCATCTCCGCAAGAGGTAAGGATATCATTAAATTTAACCTTAAATCTCGTGCCTGCCATCTCGAGCAGATCAAGTTCAAGCTCGATTGCCTTTTCCATCTCCCCTGCAATCTTTTTTCTCTCCTTTGAGAGTTCATCAGCCTCTGTCAGCAGGCTTTCCATTACCACCTCGAGGTGTTTTCTGTTCTCTTCAAGCTCCTTTTTCAGCCGGTCTGTATCATTTATCTGCTGGGTAAGCCTCTCCCTGTAAGTAATTACATCCGTGAGTTCCCTGCCATATTTTCTCTTGAGTCCGTTTAAAAGCTGAAGCCTCTCTTCAACCTTTTCAAGCCTTTCAGGGTCCATATTGACACTCTCTTTAAGGTCTCCGAGCCTGAAAGATACATCTTCCAGCTCAGCCTTTATAGACTCAAGTGCGCCAATAAGATCAGAGAGCCTGCTGTCATAGGCAGAACCGGCCTTTATATCCTTGAGGCAAAGGGATATCTCAGAGAGGATAGACCCTTCCTTTTCGTATACCCTGTAGTAAGAACCTGTCATTATCTCCCTGATCTGTTCTGCATTCCTGAGCCTCTTTCTTTCTTCTTCCAGTTCCCTGTCTTCATTATCCCTGACATCTGCGCTGTCGATCTCCTTTATCTGAAAAGATGAAAGTTCCATCCTTTCACGCTGGGTTTTTATCTCTGATTCAAGCTGCCTGATCCTTTTCCGGTAAGATTCATAACTCAGGAATAATTCAGTGAGGCGGTTTCTCCTGTCACTCAGGTTGCCAAGATCATCAAGTAGAAACAGGTGGTTATCAGGCCTTAACAGTACCTGGTGTTCATGCTGCCCAGATATGCTTATTATCATCATGCCTATGGAAGACAGGGTCTGGAGAGTTGTTATGCTGTTATTGACTGTTATTCGGTTTTTACCTTCCTTTGAGATTGTCCTCTTGATTATGATTTCACCATCAAAGGGTATGTCATTTTCAGACATAAACCTTGAAAGAATACCATTTTCAGGCTGACAAAAAAGTGCCTCAACCCTTGCCTCTGAGGCCCCGCTTCTTATGAGCTCAGAGGATGCCCTTCCCCCCAGGATCAGATTTACCGCATTAATTATAATGGATTTTCCAGCCCCTGTTTCGCCGGAAAGGATATTGAGTCCTGCCCTGAATTCTATTTCAAGATGACTTATTATGGCAAAATCAGAGATGATAAGGTGAGATAGCATATAGTGCGGCCTGTTATATCTGCTCCCAGGTTACCCTCAGGACCTCTTCATATGTTGTTGTACCATCAAGCAGTTTTTTTATTGCATTTTCTCTAAGGGTAACCATGCCCTCTTTTCTTGCCAGTTCCCTCACCTTTGCTATGTCTGTTTCAGGAGTGATAAGGCTCTGTATCCCTTCGGTTACAGGGAGCACCTCATGAATAGCGCATCGGCCAAGATAACCTGTATTCCTGCATCGGTTGCATCCTTTTCCCCTGCTGAGCTGTATGATCCCGTCATGCTCTATTTCAAGACCCAGTGATCGAAGTTCATCTGCCTGCATCTCAAATGTCTCCTTGCAATGGGTGCATATCTTTTTTACGAGCCTCTGGGCAACAATACCGGCCAGGGTGGCCTTCATCAGAAATGCCGGGATACCCAGGTCAAGCATACGTGTTATGGATGAGGGGGCATCGTTAGTGTGAAGTGTGGAAAGAACCAGATGACCTGTGAGTGATGCCTGGATGGCATTTTGAGCGGTTTCAAGGTCCCTCATTTCACCGATCATTATTATATCAGGGTCCTGTCGCAGTATGTTTCGTAAGATAGAGGCAAAGGTAACCCCCACTGACGGCTGGACAGCTATCTGGTTAAAATCTTCATAAACCATTTCAATAGGGTCTTCCACAGTAGTGATATTGATATCCGGTGAAGAAAGATATCTCAGGGTCGAATAGAGGGTGGTTGATTTTCCGCTCCCTGTAGGGCCGCACACAAGAATAATACCGTGCGGAAGATTGATAAACTGCTGATACCGGATTAAATCCATTGCAGTGAAACCGAGTTTTTCAAGGTCCTGAAGCAGTATATCAGGATCAAGCACCCTCATTACCATCTTTTCACCAAACGCAACAGGTATTGAAGAGACTCTTATTTCAGACTCAATGCCCTGCCTCTCAAGTTTTATACGGCCATCCTGCGGACGTCTTTTTTCCGCCATATCAAGCCTTGCAATGGTCTTTATACGGCTTGTTATTGCAGGATGGACATTTTTAGGCAGTTCATAAACCGTGTGAAGTGCCCCGTCAATGCGCAACCTTACTATACTCTTGTTACGTTTGGGTTCGATATGGATATCGCTTGCCCTCTGGTCAAATGCATAACTGAAAAGGTGATCTACTGCATTTACTATATGCTGATCATCAGAGAGGAGCTCTTCAGATGACCTCAGCCGCACAAACTGCTCAAGGTTACCAAGGTCAATTGAAGGGCCTGAAAACTGGTTTTCAGCTGCAGATATTGAACGCTTGAACCCGTAAAATTCACCGATAAGTTTAATAATATCGGTTTTTGTGCTCATCACAGGCCTTACCTTCATATGTGTTACCTGTGAGATATCATTCATTGCCTCTATATTAAAGGGATATGGCGTTGCGATGGTTATCTGGTCATCCTTTACATCAATGGGGATAACAAGATGTTTCATTGCAAAGGTATGGGGCAGGGTCTTTGTTATGAGGTTAAGGTCAAGTTTTAAGGGGTCGATTTTTCTATAGGGGACCTTCCAGACCTTTGCCAGTACCTGAAATATAGTCTCCTCATCAAGAATCTTTGCCTTGTCATCGCATCTCTCCAGCTCAAGTGATGTGATAATGTCGATAATATTGACAGGGATTATAGTTTTCAGCTTTGCGCCGGAGGATGCATGCCTCAATGTCCTGATCTGTTCAAGCTTGGATTTTATCTGATTTTTTTTGACAAGTATCTGCTTG
>JAFGFM010000168.1 GCA_016931115.1 Deltaproteobacteria bacterium
CAAGGTAAATACGAATATATTCCTGTAGGGGTAGACCTGCGTGTCTACCCGGGTTTTTTACAATTTTCTTTTACTGTGAAAAGGAGAAACCGCTCATGTGTACTAGAGAATATCTCAAAGGGTTTGTAGATAATTATATGCAGGCACTGGAGAAGAGGGATTTTCCCGGGGTTCCTGTATCAGCATCTTACAAATATTCTGAAAACTGTGCGCTTATAAGCTTGGGCGATGGCATTCTAACCTTCAAGGTAAAAGAGAGAGTAAGGCTTGAGATATATGATGTAAAGACCGGTCAGGCGGCCATTCAATCTGTTCTTGATGATGGCGAAAGGCTCATCATGTTTTTCCTGCGCCTTAAAATACATGACGATAAAATAACAGAAATAGAGACACTGGTGAACACAGGCGCAAAGGGGGTACCCATACCCTTTGACCCTGCAAATATAAAAGAGATATCAGACCACTGGAAAAGGTCAATAAGACCGGCAGAGCGGGATTCAAGGTTTAAACTCATGGATGTGGCAGACGGGTACTGGCGTGCAATGGAGACAGAGGGCACTGCCGATTATGTGCGGCCTGCTATACTTCCCGATGCAGAGAGATATGAAAATGGCATGCACACCACAAACGAGGTTATGCCTGATTTATCAGAGCTGTTCGGCAAGGATGGCCCGGTCTTTACCCCTGCTTACCCATTCCCTGATAATAGCCCGCATACTGCCCTTCAGGATTTTGATCACGGGGTGTGGAGGGGCACTTTAGTTAAAGACAGACGCTACCCTGTTATTGATGAGGAGAGGGGAATAATTGTTAGCCTTGCAAGGTTTGCGGGTAAAGAGGATCAATCGAATAACCCCGATGCAGGGCCAGCCCCATATGTGGCGGAATTTTTTGCAGTTACAAGGGGCTGGATAAGGGAGGTGCATGTTGTGATTGCGCCGGTAAAACCCAGTGTGCCAACACCATGGCCGATTGATGTATGGTAGAAGAAGGGGTCGAGGATTCATGGGTTCGAGGGTTCAAGTGTTTTTTTCATTTGTTTTTCCTCGGCCCCTCGACCCCTCGAACCCTTTCTTTTTTTAGGAGTTTAGTAAATGACATATAATAGGGATTATAATTCATCAGAACAGACAGAAAAAAAGACTGATGCCCCAAAGGCACGCTCATTCTTTTTGACCTCTCTTCCATACTTCGTTCTTGCTCATGCTACACATCATATCTTAACAGCCCTTCCGCAGCCAATGCTCCCATATATGAAAAAGGAATTTAACCTGAATTATACCGAAGCAGCCACCATAACATCTGCCTTTTCTATTTCAGGAGGGCTTTCCCAAATGCCTGTCGGTCTCCTTGCAGACAAGATGGGTCCAACAATCCTTATTACAATGGGAATACTGGGTGTCGGTATTGGTGGATTTTTAGTGGGATTTTCTACCAGTTATTACACGCTTCTGGCAGCACTCATCTTTATGGGGCTTATGTCTGGTGGCTATCATCCGGCATCAACCCCTCTTATATCCATCTCTGTGCCGGTTCAACAGAGAGGTCGCGCGCTTGGGGTTCATCTGATTGGAGGGAATTTTTCTTTTTTTGTAGCGCCTATGGTTGCTGCCCTTATAGCAGGGGTATGGGGCTGGAGAAGCGTTTATATCATTCTTGCAATACCAACGAGTGTAGTCGGCATTTTCTTTTATTTATACCTTAATAAGAAATATGGAAAAGCCCATATTGAGGCAATGAAGCGCAAACAGAGCGAAGAACATCCGCCACAACCAGGGCATAAACGACGTCTCTGGGCATTCCTTGCAATGATGGTCCTCGGTGGCGGGGCAGCCGCCTCGGTTCACCCGTTTCTCTCAGTATATATGGTGGATGTCCTTGGGGTATCCAATGAAGTGGCGGCTGCATCCATGTCTATTATTTTTTCTTCAGGGATATGGGCCGGGCCTATTGGAGGTTATTTTTCAGATAAACTTGGAAGTGCCAAGGTTATTATCGTTACAGATATACTGAGCGGACTCATGATATTTGCATTAAAGGAAGCGGGCTACGGGTGGGAATTATGGAGCGTCTTCTGGATAATAGGGGTAATCCATGCGCTTCGTTTCCCTGTTGCAGAGGCATTTATCATCAGCCAGACAGAAGCCAAATATCGCTCTACAGTCTATGGAATATATTATTCAACCATGCAGTATACAGGCGCAATATTCGCCCCGATCATGGGCTATTTTATAAGGAACTATGGCTTTCATACCATGTTCACCTTCTCAGCTTATGCGGTAACTGCTGTAGCGATAATCACTGCATTTTTTATATATGATGCGAAGGACTGATAAAAAACAGGCTCAAGGCTCAAGGCGTAAGGCACAGGGGAAAGATTTAATATATCTTAATTTAAAATCTTGAATCTTGAATCTTGAATCTTAAGCCTTGGTTCTTGAATATGGTTTTTTATGTACACTTTTTGTGGCTGCAAGTTTTTCTGTGACCAGGCTACCAAGGAATTTTGTAAAAGGTCTTATATCCTGTGTTGCACTCCCTTTTTCCAGGGCATCAATATATGCATCTCTCTTTTCAACAGGGATTACTGTCCAGGGGTATCCTCCTGCCGCAAGCATCACATTCATCAAAAATCTTCCAATACGGCCATTGCCATCCATATATGGGTGGATATATACAAACATAAAATGTCCCATAACAACGCGTACCCATGGCTCAGGTTCTTGCTCAAGTAAATCAAAGAATACAGGCATATAGTCTCTGACTGCTTCATGTCGTGGAGGTACATGCATTGAATTGCGTATATATACCTGATGATCCCTGTAACCGGCAAGGTCTGTTGCTCTCAATAAACCGGCTGTAACGCCTGGCCCAAACATCTCACGATACCAGTCCCTATGATCATTTCTGCACACAACCCCTGGATTTTTACCCTCAAGTACTGCACGTACACTGTCTCTAACTTTTTTGTATGCCTGCCAGTACCCCAGCGCAGCCAGTGTATTAATCTGTTCACGATCATTCATGTTTTCATCCGGATCCCAATCACCGCTGCGAACCCGTTCTATAAGTTCATGACTCACCCGATAACCTTCAATAGAGAGTGAATGATATGCATCATTCACATAACTGTCATCGGCTTTTCTGAGATAGTCAGTAACACTGGAAAGAGGTTCAGGTGCTGGTGGAGTATTTATAAGAACAAGGTCTCTCATTTGACTCCACATCAGGCCAATACGGTTCACACCTGGTGAATGTTGAGGTACCGGAAGGATCGAATTTCTATTATCCTCGAATGGATCTTTTTCACGGATACCATAGCCAGCAGTTTGCATTGTTTTTACAATATCATCCGCAATCCGGTCACGCCCTATGTTTCTGAATGCGCCTGCAAGACGGCCTGCAACTGTGGTTTTCCCCCCTTCAAGAAGCAATGCAAGCACATGGGAGGAGTCGTTAACCATGCCAAGAGCAGCACGGGCATCTGTACTATACTGTTGAAAAAATCCAGGCGCACAGTTCACCAAACCTTCGGGAACAGCGAACAGACGCAGGCCATCTTTGTCTACGACCTGGTTAATAGCCGGGAGGGTTGCCCGTATGTCAAGTAAAGATGTGTTATGAGGAAGTTTTGTTATTTTATTTCGGGCTTTTGGTGAACGCACAATCAATTGTCTTGGAACAGTCATATTGCCAACATGCAATAACAGGGATTGTTCTGGTGAAATGCACCAGAGTGAACCAAAACGCCCATTCAAATAAGCTATGCAGAAGTTCCAGAATGATGCATACCAAGCTGTACTCTCACCAGTGAATTCTTGCTGGCGAACAGGAATATACCATCCTTTCATGGTCTCCTGTAAAAAGCCATTTTTTAGGAGACGCTCACGATGTGTTCGTGTCAAATCCTTAGAGCGTAAAGCAATAACACCAGAATCTTGCAGAATCTTTAGAATTTTAAGAGATTCTGCTAATTTTTCATTGGGGCTTACCATAACCAATGTCCTTCATTTCATAACATAGATGTATTAGCTTTATCAGTTGTGAGAATATTAGCTTTTTAAGCTGTGCATAAATTAGCTTATTTTGCATTATTTATCAAGTCCATAATAGGAAGATAAATTTTTCATGCAATAGGAGGTGGTGGCGGGGGTAGTTCTCCCCTCTCCAATGCCTCACGTGCCGATTTTACAGGTATCATGGATTCACATGGCACACCCACCTGGCACAGGCCGCACCCATAACCCTCAAAATTATATTTCTCCATCACCTGTCCCTTCTTCCATTGTGTTGAGAGGTGAACTGGATATAGAATCCTTTATGATTCCCTTGATCTGCTCTTTTGTTAAGCCAGGTGTTTTTTCCATATGCTATTTCTCTTGTTTCTTGTCCTTAAGGCCCATGTATAGTATAGAAAGATATATTTATCAAAGGGGTTATATATGACAATCAGGGAAGAGCAGATAATGGGATGCCCATCCTGCGGGCACAAACAAAAGGTAGGGTTTTATCAGGCTATTAATGTTAAGCTCAACCCCGAGTTAAAAGAACGGCTGTTCAGGGGAGAGCTTAATCTATATAAGTGTGAGAAATGCGGGAACAGGGCTGTTGTTGATCTGGTGTTTTTATATCATGATGCGGATAAACACTTCTGTGTCCAGTACTGCCCCTTTGACCTTGTTGCTCAACGCAGCGATAAACTTTCAAACATGTACACTGTTGAAGGTAAACTCAATATCCCTGCCAATATAAGGCTTCCTGAAACCGCACATTATATGTATGAACCCCATATTGTATTAAGCCTGGATGAGATGATCAGGTATGTGCAGTTCCGTGAAGCGCTCTATGAAAAACATGCTGATAAAAAGAAGTGGCATTGAAAGAAGGCTGAAAGCTGAAAGGAAAACCCTAAAAGCCTACAGCCTAAAGGCTACAGACTATATTCAAAATCAATTCTGCTCAAGCTCAAAATTTACTGTTGTCTGGGCCAGAGTATTAACCACCTCTCCATTCACTGCACCGGGTTTAAAAAGCCATTTATATACACAGGTAATAACGCTTTGATCAAATACCCCTGATGGATTTGATTCTATTACAGTCACATCCTCCACTCCACCCCGAGTATTCACTATAAACTGTATAGTTACATACCCCTGTATCTTCTCCTGTTTTGCCCGCACAGGATAAACAGGCGGCATTCGCTTGACAGAAACTAACGGGTGATCGAGGTCACCGGCATTAAAGATATTGGGGAGCCCCAATTCAAGGACCGATATAGCGCCCGGGGCAGGTAATATAAAATCAGAAGATCCGGTAAGACCTGGACCCATTTCAAAAGCCATGTGAGTCTTAGGTTTTGGACCTTTTACCGACGCAGCACTCACCAGAATATGAGGCCTTTTTGAAAGCGGCTTCAACGGTTCAGGCTCTTTGAACTCTTCAGGGGTCTCAGGCTGCAAGATAAATATCTCCTTATTATGTATTATATACCTTTTCCTGACAGGATGATTCTCTACAGGTTTGAGAAGCGCAGGCATTAGAGTAAACATGAGCAGTGTCATAAATATCGCTGTTAAACCGGCCCACACCCTCAGGCTCTTTATGCCTGCGACCATATGAACAAGGATATATTTATTGTATCTATTCATCTATATCACCCTTTTCCTGAACTATGGCAACCTACCCACACTTTGCATCAGGCCAGGGCATAGTAATTTTTTTTCTGTGAGCATGGCCTGCAGATGGTCTCACCATTTTCTTCCACATCACGGGCATCCATAATGCCCTCGCCGCATGATGCACAGACAACCCGGCGTAATGGTTTCCCGGGCATGTCTTCAGGTTTTAAGGATACATTCACATCCTTTACAATAAAGAGATCTTCTTCAGGTATCTTTGAGAAGTCAGGCATCTCGCCACCTTCTCCCCCCTGCTGTTTTCTTTTACCCTTTGTTGAGACCCTTACTGCCTTCCCGGTCTCAAGGTTTAGAAAGGTTGCAGCCATCTTGCCATAATCATATACCTTCATTGTCCTTTTTCCCGGTCTGCATCCTGTAAGGGCTGTGATGGCGTCAGCGCAGCATCTGTCTATCTCCACAAATACCATCAGCTTTTTCCTGTCAGCGTTTTTAGGGTCTGTGATCCCGATTCTTTCAAGCCCTATCATTGTCATGCGTGTGCCCAGCACAATACCGGCACAGACACCGCCGTGAAGATTTTTCGCCTCAGTAATGCATGTCTCATAGTCTGCAAAATATCTCTTTTCCATATTCCCTCCGGTGTTATTTTGTTTTATCCAATCCCAGGTATCTCATGCGATCGGTATTAATAATGTTAATCTTGTTGACACAGCTATTAAAAAGCCTGTATCCCCCTCCGCCTTCAGCAAGTATATCAAGGGCCAGATCACTTTCAGTTACGGCTACTGTCCCGACAAGCGCCACATTGCGCCTGAAAAGAGGTTCAGGCACAAACCCTGCTGTGGGGCCAACAATTGCTATTGCTGCATCAGCCGGTACATACCCGATAAGTTCCTGGATACTTCCATTTGCTATGGCAGCCCCGGTAAACACTGCTGTCTCACCGTATGCAAGGCTTTCAGCCGTATATTTGGGAGATACAAAGCGGCCATAACCCGCCTCAGCCTCTGCCTGTGTCGCCTCTTTACGGTCTATTATTATAACCTCTGCAGGTTCAAGCTCCTTTAACCGCTTTAAAAGCGGTATGATTGCGCCTACCATACACACACGGCGGTTTTTAAAAAGCGCCTTTGTATCGGAAAGGTCACTTTCTTTACGCACCTCATAATGGCCACCATCAAAAAATGGGACTGAAAGGGCATTAAGAGTCGCGAGCCTTATGATTCCTGAAAATGGCCCAGGTGCATTTCCCTTCGCCACTTCTGCTGCAGACATGCCGCGTATGAGAGGATGATTCTCCTTTAATATCCTTCTCCCTGCGTTTTTAACCACCTCAGGGGGCGAATATGCAACACCGCCAGCGCCGTTTGAAAGCTTTACACCAACAAAAAAAACACCCACAACCAGACGTTCTATCGTAAGGTTGAAAAGATCCTTTCCATAGTATTGAATAAGCGTATCTGTTGCCTCATCAAGTATTGCGACTGAACTCCCCTCATATGAATAGTCTGTTTCATCAGAAGGAGATGTCAATTTCAAAGGATGTTTATTATCGGCCATTTCTATAGTCTCCTTATCTATTTCCACATATGTATCCATGAACCGTCTTCGCCCCTGTTCAATTTGAAATTTGTTATGTTTATTTTTGATTCAATACCATCATAATCACAGTGTATCCCTCTCATGTGATGATGCTCTTTTTCCCAGTCATGGGGCCTTTCACCCATCTCTTCTCTCTTTGCCTCAACCTGTTTTTTTACCTCGGGCGTCCCCCTGCCTGTGCCCACATAGACCATTCCCCCCGGGGCCAGAATCCGGTAAAACTCCTCAAGTGCAGTCCCCGGCGCTGCCCAGAATGGGATAGAGCCACGGCTTATAACCAGATCAACTGATTCGTTTGTTAGTGGTATTTTGTGGACATCAGCATGGAGGGTCCTTGCCCTTTTCTTTAGGCCCGCATTTGCAATATTTAATTCTGCCCTTTCAAGCATCTTTTCAGACTGATCCAGGAATATGAAGGCAAGATCGGTTATTTTTGCAAGGGCAAGACCGAGGTATCCGCCTCCTGCGCCTGCATCCACACAAAGACCGCTTGTGATGCCGGTCTTTTCAATAATCTTTTGGGCATAGTAATCATACATGGGGCTGTCTATTCCAAGCGCTCTCCTGTCATACCCTGTTACATCCATCCTTTCTTTATTCAATTTTACTCTCCAAAAAATTACCAAGTTTCTTCATTTCATCTTCCAGGCCATCATCCCTGAATAGACAGTGTAGCTCTCTTTATATATCCCGTTCACTGCGGATGATTTATAGTATTCACGTATCCTTCTCTTCACTGGTGCAGTACAAAGTTCAAAATGTTCAAGAGAGCTGATTGTATGATTCGCGGCCTCTTCCCATGGCATTGATATGTTTCTCTTATTATTTTGGATACGCACCACAGGGTGGCATCCTTTAAGGTACAGGTATAAAAATGCATTGGTGAATAGAGAGCCCTTTTTTGATGTATTTTTCGGGCCAACGCCTTTAAGCACCTTCTGAACAACATCACTATTAATCATTGGGCCGTATCCATGATTCTGAATAAAAAAGCTGTAAAAACCAAACCCCTTTGAGCATGCGAGCATGCGGTCAAAACCATCTACATCCTTTACGGCAGGGCTGTTGGTGACAAATACCAGATCAAATCTGTTTCTGAGGTTTAGCCTGTCAATATCAGCCGTCCACCAGGAGGCAGTAATGGTTTTCACATCAAGCCCCTTTTTGTCTGTATATGCCTTAAGGCGGTCAAGGGCTGTAGAAGAGATATCAAATGCAGTGACCTTTGCGCCTGCCTCGGCAAAGGGTATGGCGGCTGCGCCGGGGCCGGAGCCAATATCTAGTATCCTTGAGCCTTTGATTTTAAATCCCACCTCTTCCAACATCTCGAATATCTCGCCCATGCTTTTCTTTTTTTTGCGGGGTTTACTATGTTTTGATATGCCTGTATCTGTTGTGCCCCACCTTGTGTCCCAGAATTCAGCCTGTTCTTTGTCAGATTTATCATCAAAAACACCCTTTGATGATCGCCAGAAATCCATCCAGTTCTGTATGTTTTTATCTTTTGATTTGATTTTCATGTTGTTCATCCTCAATCCTTTAATATTAATGTAAGTTCTTCATCAGTAAGGTCATAGTGGTAAAATATGGAGTAAAACCTCTTTGCCTTTTCTCTGAACCAGTTTTCAGTAAAGATATCCGGGTAGAGCACATGGGCTGTCCAGGGGATACCCACAATCCTGTTTACTCCGGGCGGCCTGTCAAACCAGTTAAAGGGTTTGCTGGGTGTAAGGTGAATATTCCTTTTTTTTACTGCGGGAATCATGTTCCATGTTTTGTCCTTATATGCCTGTGGTATGAATTCCCTGCTTGTGGTGATAATAACATCCGGCCTCCACATTAACACCGATTCCATTGTCACTTCAGTCATGCCTGAGCCTGTATTTACAGAACAGACAGCCACATTGAACCCTCCGCACACATCAATAAGCTGGGAGTGTGGCGATCCGCTTGGGTCAGTTGAAAGGCCGTTATTACCTTCGGCATAGTATATCCTGGTTCTTTTCTCCTGTGGTATGGTTGCCACCCTCTCCTGAACCTCTTTAAGTACGCCCAGATAATAGTCATTCAGTATTTTGGCCCTGTCGGGCACACCTAATACATCTCCCATGAATGTTATAGTTTTTGCATAACCAGTGGCGTTTCTGCTGTTTTCTATGCAGACTACCGGGATCGTGCCAAATTTTTCCTGCACTGTTTCCGCCCGAGAAGGGTCAAGCTCTACCTCCACACCGATAAAAACAAGGTCAGGCCTTGCCGCAATATATGCCTCGTAGTTTGTTTCACCCCTTCCCCAGCCTATGTTCGGAATATTGTGATATTCCTTTGGCAGTAATTTACCGGCATCCTTAGATGGGCCACCCACCCAGCCGCCAAGCTTTTCAGGTGCGAGCATATAGATAAAGGTTGTAGGGGGCGGGGATGTGCTGAGTACCTTGGTTATCTTTACCGGGATCTTCACCCTTCTCCCGGCCATGTCGGTTATTACCCTGTATTCTGTATCTTTGGCAATTTTCTCTTCAGTGCCATATACTGAAGATACCAAAACAAGGCATAGGAGAATTAGAATGATATTTTTTATTTTGTTGATTTCTGTTTTCATTTTTTTCATAAAACTACCTCTCTTTTATACTGAAACCTGTTCTTTATCGGTCAGCGCCTATCCTGAAACTGTCGTTTTTGAATTGTGTATCATGCCCTTGCAGCAATCCTTGTCATGGGTATAATAAATGGGATATCCTCGGTAAACCTTATATTGGCCTTTATGCCATAGACAGCCTCAAGATTTTGCCCTGTCATTACATCATTTGGCGCACCACTTGCTATGATCCTGCCTTTTTTCATCATCATGATTTTATCTGAGAACCTTGCCGCCATATTTAGGTCATGTATGGCAATGATTGCGGTAAGGCGTTGTTTTCTTACCAGTGACCGCAGTATCTCCATGACATCGATCTGGTGCCATACATCAAGGTTGCTTGTGGGCTCATCTAGGAGTATAAGCCCTGTCTCCTGTGCGAGCGCCCTTGCTATCAGCACCTTCTGCTGCTGCCCGCCTGACAGTTCAGTAAAGTAATTCATTGCCAGGTCCTCAATGCCAAGCAACCTGAGCACCTCCCATACCTTCTCTTCATCCCTTTTATCTCCTCTCCATGAAAGATATGGCCTCCTTCCCATGAGCACCACATCAAACACAGTATTGGGGAAGCCCCGCATTGACCCCTGGGGCACATAGGCGATCTTTTTTGCTATATCAACCCTGTTCATCTTCCCTATATTGTCACGGTCAACAGTAACATCGCCTGATGATGGCTGAAGGATGCTGTCTATGCACTTGATAAGAGTGGATTTGCCTGACCCGTTTGGCCCGACAATACTTACTATCTGGCCGTCACTAACATCCATGAAGAAATCCTTAAATATTCGTTTATTGTGATAACCGAAATTGAGGTTTTTGATTGAAAGCTTGTTTATCATGACCAGAACTCCTTTCGTTTTCCTTTTAAGATAAGGGATAAAAACAGGGGGACGCCTATCATTGACATTATGATCCCTGTGGGCAGTACAACAGATCCAAGGATATTCATGGAAAGGGCATTTGCTATGAGCAGTATTGCCGCGCCGATTCCACCGCTTGCGGGTATAAGGTAGCGGTGGTCATTACCCAGGATCATCCTGCCCATGTGGGGCGCAATAAGGCCGACAAACCCTATAACCCCAACAAATGAAACTATGGCAGCTACAAGCAGGCTTGAAACAGTCATAATAAGTATGCGGATATGACCTGCATTTACGCCCATGCTCTTTGCGCTTTCATCACCTGCGGTCATGAGATTAAGGTCCCACGCCCTGCTGAGAATAAGGGGGAGACATATGAGCGATGCTATTAAAAGAAAACAGACCCCGTTCCAGTTGAGACTGGAAAGGGAGCCCATGCCCCATAAGGACATTATGTTTCGCTGCTCATCGTCTGCTATGTAGGTTAAAAACTGGTTTGTCGCCTGAAAAAGGTAATTAACTGCAATACCGGCAAGCACCATGGTCTCTGATGTGGCCCCTCTCAGCGCGGAAAGCGAGATGATAAATCCTGAGCAGAGCAGTGCGCAGAGAAATGCATTACCTACCAGGAAATAGGGACCGTTAAGTATGGTGACACCGAACACTGCGCCTATTGATACACCGAAATGTGCGCCTGATGATATGCCAAGTGTAAATGGGCTTGCCATAGGGTTTTTTAAAACCGCCTGCATCACGCATCCGCACATGCCCAGGCCCGCCCCTGATATTATCGCACCCAGGATAAGGGGAAGCCGTATCTTTAGGATGACATGGGTTATAAGTTCATCGCTGGTAAACATGCCTGGAACCAGGCTGTTCACCAGCGTGCAATACACATCCGATATCTTCATGGGGACCTGTCCCAGTGTGAGTATTACACCTGCTGACAAAACCAGAAGGGCTGCAAGACTGATCAGAAAAAGGGCCTTTTTCCAGAGGGCGTGTGAGTGTGCTACTCTGGCTTTGCTGAATTTGCCCGTCTTTGTTTTTTTACCGGCTCCGTAAATTGACCGGATAGTAAATTGCCTATTCACCTGTTTCACCTGTTAAGGGCCTTCATACAACCCAGCATTTGCCCGGTTTCATCAACCCTGTTGGTCACGACTATGAGATTTTTTTCTTTTGCTATCTCCGAGAGATTCTGGAACTCACGGAGCTTTAGGGCTGTCGGTGTCTCTTCATAAAGCTTTGCAGCCTCGCTCATGCGTTGTGATGCCTGATACTCACCGTCCGCCAGGATAATCCTTGCCCTTCTCTCCCTTTCCGCCTCTGCCTGCCTCGCAATAGCGCGCAGCATATTTTCCGGCAAAGCAATATCCCTGATGGTTACGACATCAACATTTATACCCCATGAGCTGGTGAGTGCTTCAAGGGAGGACTGGATCTTCTGATTCAGGGTCTCCCTGTCTGAAAGGATCATATCCAGATCATTCTGGCCCAGCACATCCCTCAGAGTTGTCTGGGCTATGAGGGCTGTTGCGGCCTCATAATCCTCTACCTCAACAATGGCCTTTGATGCATCCTTGACATGATAATAGATGACCGCATCTACATCAGCGCTGATATTGTCACGCGTTATGATGGTCTGCTTCGGCACATCGAGCTGCCTGATCCTGAGATCAACCCGAACAATCTGATCAATAAATGGGATGATAAAAAACAGGCCAGGACCTCTGATGCCGGAAAGCCTGCCGAACCTGAAAACGACTGCCCTGGCATATTGCCTTGTAATTTTAAAGGAAAGCAGGAATAAAACTAATAAAACAACAATGAGTATTATACTTTGTAAGATAGACATATTTGACTTCTTTCAAATCTGATGAACTGTAACCGGTTTAACCTCGGTTACAGCTCATGGTTACTCTAGTATGCAAAAGACAATTCAATACCGATTGTTCGTCCACGATCAGGGTAATAACCCGTAACATATCTTGTTGCGTAATGTTCATTACCCAGGTTCCTGCCAAAAAGGGTGGTGTTGAGAACGAAATTGCTGAATTTGAAGTCCCTTTTGATATTTGCATCTATCCTTGTGTAGTCGCCGAGACCACCATACTGTGCGGTCCCCATCGGGCTGCTCGAGTTCTGCCATTCATCAACCTTTTTTATTGACAGGTTTGCTCTATACTCATTCCACCTCTGGGAAAGGATAATGGAATAGAGATTTTCTGGTTGGCTTATACCGTTGGCATCCGTCGTAACCCCGTTGCTCACGGATTCATTATCCAGCATACGTGTCCATGTGATTTTATAATTGGTATTTTTCAGGATGTTGCCCTGGATCATGAACTCAAGCCCTTTTCTAAGAGTATCCGATTCCGAATAAAAATAGGAGGTCATGCCATCAATAGTGTAGGTGGTCGAACCGGCTGATTTCTGGTTTTCAGTTTCTATGCTGAACCATGTTACAGCAGGTTTAAAAAAAGATGCAAAATCGGCGGCAATAGAAGCCTCAATGCGGTCCTGTTTTTCTGGGTGAGGGGTTGCATCGCCTGTGAGTCGCATATCAAAATCACCGACTGTCCCCTGTTCACCGCGGTAATATCGGCCGTCAAAGGTATAATTCTCGGCTATCTGCCAGTGTGCGCCAAGGGCAAACACCTTTGAGGGGGCCATGTCTACATCATTATTGGCCGCATCATTGGTTGCCCTGGTGCTTGAATTGTCAATATGCTTGGTGTCTTCACGGTAGCCGCCGTCAAAGGAGAGGTTTCCATCCAGAAGTGTTTGTTCCAAAGATAAAGACCAGCCTTTGATAGTTGTATCATACCTGTTGTACCCGCTGCTGAGGTTAGGACCGAACCCGGTGCTCTTTGAGATCTGCCCTCCTGCCTGAAAGAGAGTGTTACCAAAACGGGCATTGTGTCGAAGGCCGATGCCTTTTGTCTCTTCTTCATAATCTCTATAGGAAATATCTGTGGATATAAAACTGGCATTGTTTTCATGTTGATCATAATTGGTCTGAAAGATGTTCAGCAGGGTTACCTGGTCGGAAGTCCAGTTCATGGCCATATCTGACGAAAAGATTTCTGCCTTAAGCGGATCATAGTACCATTTAACATTCGAAAGCACGCCATTGAAATCAATACCGCGCTGCATCTCATTATATCCTGAATCCTTGTAGGCCATCACGTTGATACTTAATTTGCCAAAATTTAAACCGCCATTAAACATGCCGCCTTCTCCGCCCCTTCCGTCAAACCAGGAGTCATCGCTTCGGCGGTCCATCTTTGCTCCAAGTATACCGGCATATCCATTTATTGCCCCTTCATCCCCGATTCTTGTTCCCAGATAGAGGCTTTCTGCTGTTGCCGCAGGGTGATCACCAACAGATTTTTCAACAGAACCTGTAAGAATGGCCTGTGTCTTTTGAGGTTGTTTTGTCCTGATGATAATGTATCCGGTATTGAGACCCGAACCGGAGCCGGAAGCGCCTATTGGAATGGAAGGACCAAGCGAGAGGGATGTTGAGCCTCTTACTATCTGCATCTCTTCAATCGCTGCAACAGGAAGTTTGTAAATTATCCTGTTTACAGAGGGGGGCAGTACAGCACCGTCTATAATATATGTAAAGCTTCCGCCGCCTCGCTGGGAAATCCCAAATGGGCTCCTGCGTCCCTGATATGTCAGGTTAATGCCTGTTGCCTTATCAAGCAGATCAAATATGTCGCTTGGCTGTAAATTTGTTATATCCTCCCTGTTGAACACCTCCGTGCCGAACTGGGCGCTTTTCTCAATCCTGTATATATTTGTAATACTGGAAGGATCAAGGTCCTGCCTGATTGAGATTGGTTTATCAACCACGGTCATGGGCTCTACCTGCTGGGCCTGTGTGGTCTGTTTTTTTGATGTTTTTTCCTCTTCTGACTCATCATCACCTGCCGCTGCGTATGGCGCAAGGGCAAGAGCGGTTAATATCAAACTGATGTTTATTAATCTAAAGTACCTGTTTTTCATGTTAAACTCCTTAAAATTCAAAGACTGACACTTGATATCCATATCAATCGGATGCATCCTGATTGGTATGGGCGCTGTTTTTTGAAGTGCACCACCATGTTTTCTCCGTTGAATTAAAAGAATAATCCAGGTAGCAGATGCATTCGGCAGGCAACTTCAAAGTGTTGTTAAAAAATATAAATGCCAATTTTAAAATACATAAAAGGTTAATACTAATAACAATATGTTAAGTCAATAAAATTTTCAGCATCCTCTATAATTGATAAGATACTGATATAATAAGATAATATACATAAAAGATAATATAATTGATTATCTCAATCTCAATTATGGTTTAAAAGTAATAAGACTGATAAAAACGATATATTGCCAGGCTGAAAACCAGTTAGGTAATATTGTGTAACAACCCTTGCCATTAAAGTCTCCTGATAAACGGTTAAAATATTATCTGTAAATTATTCCCTTCATCTCTTCATCCGATACATCAACCCCGAGAAAGAGGCTGTAAAACTCCCTTGAATCCTTTATGATGTCTATCTTGTATTCATCAGGGTAAAGCATATTTGTCAGCCACTTTAACCCCATGAGCCTCATAAAAGAGGGCGGGCGGTCAAACCAGTTGAAGGGCGTCCTTGGAATCAGATAGACTTTCCCTTCTTTTACCGCCTTGACCTGTTGCCACGCCGAGTCTTTTTCCTTTACGACACTGTTATAAAATTCCCTGCTCTGGGCAATGATGAAGTCCGGGTTATACTTGTAGATATCTTCCATGGTCATCTTTTCAAACCCCATATGTCCTGATGTATGGCAGCGATGGATATTTGTATCACCGGTGTACTTGAGCATTTCCACATGAATGGAGTCATCGCATTCCGTGCTGAGGCCATCATCCTTTTCCGCATAATAGACAGTTGGCCTTTTTTTCTGCGATGTTTTTTCAACAACATTTTTAATATCAGTTAATGTCTTCCTGAAATAGTCACTCAGTTTTTTTGCCCGCTCCTCTCTTCCAAGGACATTTCCCAGAAAAAGATAGATCTCCGGGTAATCATTGAAGGTTTCAGCAACAGCATACACAACCGGGAGGTTCAGCTGATCCAGTG
This sequence comes from Deltaproteobacteria bacterium, assembly GCA_016931115.1. Classification (GTDB taxonomy): domain Bacteria; phylum Desulfobacterota; class DSM-4660; order Desulfatiglandales; family HGW-15; genus JAAZBV01. Next base: position 15,860 of record JAFGFM010000168.1, read on the forward strand.
TCTCAGCCATCCTTCCCGGTTGTGTCGGGGAGGTTTTTTTAGTTGTCCACATAATTACAAGGTCAGGTTTTGCCGCATGAAGGCGTTCCAGGTTTGATTGTTTATCCTCACCGGACAATTTTCCAATATCAGGCAGATCGTGTACCGCCTTATTCAGGTATTGCTTGTCTGGACTGTTAAAACTTACAAGCATGGACGGGTCAATCGAATATACCAGGTATGAGCCATAGGCTGACGGCACATAAACCTTTTTAATTGAATCAGGTATGATTACTTTACGGCCTGCCATATCGACTATCTCGCGGGCTGATGCAATACCCATAGGAAAACTGAATAAAACAGTCAGCAGGAGAGAAATGATGAACAATACTAGCGACCATCCCCCTGCCCCTGATATTATATTTATTTGATTTGGGTATATTACCTTCATTGTGTGTTGCCTCCGCATTTTAATAAGATATAGAAGCTTTAATACCTACACTACGGCCCCTGTCTGTCCATGGCCCGAAGCCTGCTCTTTCCGTGGTCGCATATTTTTTATTAGTGAGATTCTGCCCGAACAGGGTAATGCCCAGAAGAAGTTCTTTCCATCTGAAATCTCTCTGGATATTCGCATCTATCCGGGTGTATCCGCCGAGTTCTGTAGTATTACTCTCCGCGTCAAACCAGGAATCTATCTTCCTGACTGATACATTGGCCCTGTAATCTGCCCACCTGTGAGTAACAGATGCGGAGTAGAGATTTTCCGGCTTGCTTATACCAAGCGAATCGGTTGTAACGCCGTCTCTTGTACTCTCATTATCAAGCATGTGTGTCCAGCTTATGTTATAGGAGGTGTTTGTGTTTTTAAGGATAGTTCCTTTGACCAACAGCTCAAGCCCTTTCCGATGATTGTCAGCCTCTGTGTAATAATAGTAGGTGCCGCCATCAAGCACATAGGTAGTTGAACTTGCAGATTTTGCGTTTTCAGCCTCTATATCAAAATATGAAAGCACAGGCTTCAGCCAGGCTGCATAGTCGGCAGAGACGGCAGCCTCAAAACGATCCTGTTTCTCACGATGCGGGGTGGCATCACCCACAAGCCTCATGTCAAAATCCCCTGCGGTACCCTGTTCACCCCTGAAATAGCGACCATCCAGTGAGTAGATGCTTGAGATCTGCCAGTGACCGCCAAGGGCCAGGACCTTTGAAGGGGCCATGTCAACATTGTTGTTGGCGGCGCTGGCTGCTGCGCTGTTGCTGGAATTATCAATATGTTTAGTGTCCTGGCGATACCCTCCGTCAAAAACAAGGTTACCGTCCAGTAACGTATGCTCTATTGATGCTGACCAGCCCTTTACGCTTGTGTCATATTTATTGTAATTCGAGCTGGTATTTGGACCGAACCCATTGCTTTTGGATATCTGGCCACCCACCTGTACAAGGGTATTGCCAAAACGTGCATTATGTCTTAACCCTAAACCCTCGGTCTCTTCCTCATATGCACGGGAAGAACTGTTAGAATTAGCAAAACTCTCAACCATTTCGTGCTGATCATAATCCACCTTGAACAGATTCAGCAGGGTTATCTGGTTTGGAGTCCACTGCATGCCCATGTCTGTTGAAAGCATCTTTATCTTCAGGGAATCATAATACCACTTCATATCAGATGTGCCCCTCTGCATCTCAAAGCTGCCTGAATCCTTGTATCCCATTACATTCATATTGAATTTCCCGGCCCTGAAACCGGTATTGACCATCCCGGCCTTCCCGCTCCTCCCGTCAAACCAGGAGTCAAGGCTTGGTTTATCCATCTTTGAGAGAAGTATGCCGACATACCCGCTGGCACCTGAGCTTTTCTCTCCCTTTGTTCCGGCATAAAGGCTTTCATTGTGTGCAGTCGGATGGCCGCCTGAATGTTTTTCAACAGAGCCTGAAAGTATTGCCTGTGTCTTTTGGGGCTGTTTTGTCCTGATGATAATAAAACCTGTATTAACACCGGAACCGGAGCTTGATGCGCCTATTGGCACAGAAGGGCCAAGCGTAAGTGATGTTGACCCACGGACCACCTGCATCTCTTCAATGGCATCCACCGGTATCTTGTAAAGGATGCGGTTGACTGAAGGAGGCAGCACTGCCCCGTCTATAATATAGGTAAAGCTTCCGCCGCCGCGCTGAGAGTAAAAGAAGGGATTTCTGCGGCCCTGATAGGTAATGTTGAACCCGGAGGTATGTTCAAGAAGATCATTTATATCCGCAGGATTAAGATTTTTGATATCCTCACTATTCAATATCTCGGTGCCGAACTGGGCGCTTTTCTCAATCCTGTAAATATTTGTAATACTGGAAGGGTCAAGGTCCTCCCTTAAGGAGATTGGTTTATCAACCACAGTCATCGGTTCTACCTGCTGGGCCTGCGTGGTCTGTTTCTTTGATGTTTTATCCTCTTTTGCCTCGTCATCACCTGCCGCTGCATATGGCGCAAGGGCAAGAGCTGTTAATATCAAGCTGATGTTTACTAATTTCCCGTACCTAAATTTCATTTGAAAAACCTCCCTATTAATTTAAATACATGCATCTCTCTTTTTCACAAAAATATCCATTTACAGGCCTTATTATGCCATCTGCCCGGTTTTCGTTTTACCGTGCATGAGCGAATCAATTGTGTGGTTTTTAAATAAGAAAAACCTTTTACCGGAGAATGGATATTTGTGGCTGTTGCTTATTTTATAAACTTATTTAGTACGCTTAACACGATATATGCCAGAATTAACATAACAGATTTTGAATAGTCAAGTATATTTTGTAAAAAAGTTTAAACAGGAATAATAAGTGGCTAATTTTTTAAGTAGCTGGTGACTTTCTCCAAGGAAGAGTTGTCAAATTCCGGGATAGCATATACCTCTTATTATTCTGACTTGCATATGTGTTTTAAATTAGTTGCTCTTAAAATATCAAAATACAACCGCCACTTTTTTATGATCATTGACTGGATGTAATTCCTCTGGAACACAGATCCGGCCTCCATCGTTCAACTCAATAACATCTACATGGGTATTGTAGGTATCATAGAGGCTGGCCCTGTTGATTACCTCCGTTGTCGGACCATCTCCAATAATTTTTCCTTCTTTTAACATGACCACCCTGTCCGATATCCATAGGGCATGATCAGGAAAATGTGTGGTCTTTATAAATGTATACCCGCTATCTGCAAGATCCGCTATGCAGGCAAGAAGACGAATCTGGTTACCATAATCAAGGCCATTTGCCGGTTCATCCATGATAAATATATCAGCACCCTGCGTCAGGGCGCGGGCAATCAACACCATCTGGCGCTCACCCCCGCTTATCTTTGTATATGGACGCTCTTTTAGATGCAAAATGGAAAGCCGTTTCAGGGCATCAAGGGCGGCCTGTTCATCCTTATCAGTATACCTGAAGAAGAAAGGCTTGTGGGGTATTCTTCCCATCATTACAACATCCAGCACCCTGTATCCGAAAGAGAGTCGGTGACTCTGCGGCACATAGGCAATACGCCGGGCCAGTTGTTTGGGAGAAATTGATAACACGGGATGACCTTCCAGGAGAACTCGCCCGCGCTGTGGCCTGTAGAGCCCCACAATAAGTTTTAACAGGGTTGTTTTACCGCTGCCGTTTGGGCCAAGCAAAGCTGTAATCATGCCAGGTTCAAAGGATACTGATATGTCCTGAAGAACCGGATTATGCGTATAGCAGTAGGTAAGATGTTCCACTGTAAAAAGGGCCATAATCAGTTCCATCCTTTCTTTGCCCTATGCAGCAAAAAAGCGAAAAAGGGTATTCCTATCAGTGAGGTGATGATGCCGATAGGTATCTCCACGCTGAATAATAAACGGGCCATGTCATCTGCGATCAGCAAGTAGATTGCCCCTACTAGCGCGGATACAGGCAGCAGGATGCGATTATCCGGACCAACAATCATCCGCGCCACATGGGGGATCAAAAGCCCGACCCATCCAATCATCCCGCCCAGTACCACAGTGAATGCGCTTATTATAGTAGCCAGAAGGATAAAACATGATCGCAGGAAGAGAACATTTACCCCCAGAGACCTGGCCTCTTCATCTCCCATACTCAAAACATTAAGGTAACCTGAAAGAAAAAGCAGGATAAAAATACCTACAGCTATTGGTCCGCACAGGAAGAAGACTGTTGCATTGTCCACCGCTGAAATACTGCCCATAAGCCAGTATACAATGGCCGGTAACTGATCATAGGGGTCGGCAAGATATTTGATCACCGAGAGCAGTGAAGTAAATAATGCGCTGCTTATGATGCCGCCCAGGATCAGCATCAGAAGCCTGTCGTTCTTGTTGAGCATCGATAGCCCTAATGCGGCGGCCACAGCAATCAGCCCGAATATAAAGGCGCCCACCTGAACCATAATCCAGCTTTTTGCCAGAGTCATTCCAAGGGCCGCCCCAAAGGAAGCGCCAGCAAGGACACCCAGAAGTCCCGGTGAAACCAGTGGATTAATAAACATGGACTGAAAGGTGGCTCCCGAAACCGAGAGGGCAGCACCTATCAGGATGGCCGCAATTATCCTCGGTAATCGGATATTGATCAGGATATTTTTTAATATATCGTATTGTTGCGGATCATTAAATGGCCTTTGCCCAAATATATGCTGTTTAATAAAATAGACCAGGTCTCTGGCACTCACAGGGTATTTCCCCATACACATGGATATCAGGACAGTGAGCCCTAAAACAATAATAAGGATAAATATCGACTTTTTCATTGCTGTAATATTTCTCTGGTAGATGCCTCATCAAGGGTCACATTGAGAAAAAGTTTATAAAAGCGCCTGGCCTCTGCATTCATGTCAATGGTGTATGCATCAGGATATAACTGATTTGTCATCCATTTCAGGCCCAGAAGACGCATGAAGGATGGTGGCCGGTCAAACCAGTTGAATGGCGCGGTCGGAATCCTGTAAACATGGCCATCCCTGACCGCCCGGATGTTTCTCCATCTCACATCCTTTTTTATGCTGCTCAGGAACATAGAATCGTGGGAAACGATTACATGGGGATCATAATTAATGACCTGCTCCATTGATATCTTCTGCATGCCATAGAGGGTGGCGCTGTTACACTGGTGAACATTTGCGCCTCCACTCAGGGGGATCAACTGGGCATGCACGGATGTATCGCATTCTGTGCTGAGGCCGTCGACCCCTTCCGCATAATAGACCGACACCCTCTCTTTATTTTGAATGGCTCCGGATGCCTTCTTTGTCTCTATTAATGTCTGCTCTGCATAAATGGCAAGGGCCTCTGCGCGTTCCTTACGGTTAAGCAGATCCCCCAGAAAGCGAAAGGCATGCGGATATTCGGTTAATGAATCCATCGCAATATAGACAACAGGTATGCCCAGAGTCTTTAACTTCTGCTCCAGCTTTTCATTAGAGGCAGAGAGCTGTTTCCACATCCAAACCAGTATTATATCGGGCTTTATCTTTAACAGGACTTCAAAATCAGGCATGGCCCCCTGTCCCTGCTGCCCACCTACTACTGGCAATTGGTGTATACGCGCATCCATATATTGTTTTTCAGGTGATCTTAAACTGGCATTGAGCCCGGCAATCATGCCCGGATCAATGGCGTAAATCATATAAGTGGCAGGAGGGGATGAGCCAAAAACCTTGTTGATTACATCAGGCACAACAACATGGCGTCCTGCCATATCAATTATTTCTCGTGCCGATGCAGTCCTGCCCGGAAGATATAATATGAGTAAGAAAAGAAATATCTGTAAAAGAGATATTACAACCTTTTTTAACACTTTATTTTCGCATCTCAATCCATGTAGCATCTTCACCCTCTACATCTGATATTGTTTGACATCCACATAAGCCTGTTTTATCCAGTAATTCCTGAAGTCCTGCCCCGCTTAAGAAGTTGGCCTTTTGATTTTTATTCTTCGCTGCCCTGCGGCCCTTTCCTTTTAGCCTCATATGCATATTTGGAGGCGTATAGCGGCCAAGACCCCCACCGGTAAATGCAATGCCTCCGGGTTTTAAGACCCGAAAAATGTCTCGGAGCCCTTTTATCTGATCTACCCAGAACCAGAGAGACCCACGGCTTATGATTAACTCGGCAAAATTATCCTCAAAAGGGAGGGCGCTCACATCGGCCTCGGTAAAATGGACAATATTATCCAGGTGAAGCCCTGAGATATTTTGTTCTGCCTTTTTTAAATTATCCTTATTAATATCCACAAAATATATCTCCAGATTGGTGATCTTTGCGAGTTCAATACCCATATAACCCGGCCCTGTACCTATATCGAGGCATATTCCTCTTTCTATTTGATAATCATCCAGTATCTGTTGGGCTATGAGTGGATATACTGGCAGCAGTTCCGAATATCCGTCAACTAACATAAATATACTCCTTTGGGGCCGGACCTTATGGCTGCATAATACTGTGTATTACAGTATCTTTTTCATGCGATCATCCGGCATGTAATGATTTATATTTTAATGCCTTCCTTTAACTGCCTTCATAAAAGATTCCCATCCGTCCCAGCGCAAGGGGCATCTGTTTTCAGTCAGGAGAGAAGGCATGGGAACCTTATCTGATACGGGTACAAAGCTCTGCATGGACAGAAATTCCTGCACCTTTTTGGACATGAGAAAGTCGCCAACCTCAAACAGCGACTCAGGTGCCTTTTTACCCCATACCATTACCTGGGGCATACAGAACAACCCCTCTTTCGGCCAGATAATGCGGGTATTTTTCTCACGGGAGATTCGGGCAAATGCTATATTGGTTATGCCCAGCGGGAAATTTCCTTCATCCACAGCAGTGACAACCTCCATAGGGTTTCCTCTGTGGATGAAGTTTGTTTTAAAATTACAAAATTTATCCGGGAAGTCTGCCTTTATAAATGCCTTTGTGACCACGGACACAATACGGAATTCATCCGGTATGAGGACCTTTCCGGCCCACTGCGGGTCCAGCAGCTCTTCCCACGATCCGGGGATTTCATTTTCTCCCAGCATATTCCGGTTGTAAAAAACAGCAAAAGGTATGATCCCAAAGGGATGGAAATAGCCCCTTGTGTCCGTAAAACCTTTATCTGAAAGCTCCCTTCTTACGGGGAAACGGCCCGGAAGTGATTGGAACCGCTCAGCGATATACTCGTGGGTGAAGTCAGCAAAATCATCTACATGGCCGACTATCAGATCAGGAAGGTCATCATTTTCCACATATGTTTTAAGCAGGCTTTTTTCATCTGCACGATGTGGCTGTGTCTCTACCTGTATGTCAATACCGTTCTTTTCGTGTAATTTTCCGCAGAATTCTTCCATCATCTGCACTATAGCCCTGCTGATATTAAGCGGACAGTGTAATAAAATTTTTGCCATTTGAAATAATCTCCTTAAGAATATTATGATGTTTAATGCTTTCGCCTCTTCTGATATAGTCACGAAGACGTGAGATATCCTTTTCAAAGGCGACCAGTTGCTTCATGATATCTTTTTCAGCAGGTGTAGTTTGCTGGAGCCTGTACATCCCCCCGTTCTTCATAATCACCCTCTGGTCGGACATTAACATCAGCGCAGGGTCGTGAGTTACTAACAGCACTATTTTACCCTGACCCTTGAGTATCTCCATTGCCCTGAGGCGATCGATACCTGCATTTTCGATTTCATCTATCAGCACCACAGGCGCATTGCTGATCAATGCAACATCTCCCACCATAAGGGCGCGTGCCTGGCCACCGCTAAGCATTGTCAGATTATCTGCAGGATACACCGGCTCTCCGGCCAGTTCGTTTGTCACCCTGAGAACTTCGGCTATTTTCTTTTCAGGGGTTTCAATGGAGCGGACCTTTGCGTGCCTGGATAAAAATTTTTCAACCGATGAATCCATTACAAAATTCATCTTCTGTGACACTTCTGCTACAAGCCCCCTGGATATCCCGTCTCTGGTATATTCCTCCACAGTAAGATCGTTTATCAGGATTTCCCGGCCTGTGGGTGTTTCTCCGTCTGCATATTGCTCTATATCCGATATAAGCTGGGTTTTACCCGAACCCGTAGGGCCTGCAACTGCAAGCACCTCTCCGGCGTTGATATCCAGACGGTTAATCGATTCTTTTCGCCTATCTTTATCCAGCCCGCCAAGGACGCTGATCTTTTTCAACATACCTCTGCCTTTCCGAAATCTATCTTTTTGACATTGCCCATCTGGTAAGGGCTGCCGACAATTGTCTCTCCCGCACAGTAAGAACATATTGCCGCGGGCATCGGGTACCTGAGCGCTGTGCCACTGATTTTTTCAAGAGGGCTGTGATTAAGGATTTCATTCCTGAGACGCAGAGAGCCCCTTCCGTTAAGCCCGTTTATGTCTATGACCCTGGCATCAGGATTAAGCATCGTGACCTGATGCCTGAATACTTCCCTCTCTGCCTGTGAAACAATATCTCCCTTTGTGATAGCAACAATGTCGGCGGTACTCAGCATGGGGCCTATTTTTTTAGGGGTATCAATACCTACAAGGTAGTCGATAACGCATATGGTAAGACAACCATTAACTGCAGGCGCGCAACGGTGACATAATCCGGCCGTTTCAAGGATGACGACGCCAGCCTTTTGTTGTTCTGCCCACGACCATATCTCTTCCAGATTAGCGACATAAAAATGGTCCGGGCATATATAGTCGCTCAAACCAACTGCAACCGGTATCCCAAGACGGCGATAACGCTCATCATCCCCTGTCTCCAGACAGTCGATCTTGCACGCTGCGACCCGGATACCATCATTTTGGAGATGCCGGATTGTGTGCAGCATTGCTGATGTCTTGCCTGATGACGGCGTACCTGCTACTATAATAAACCTCATGGATAAAAACAGGCTCCTATCTATTATTCCTGCCAGCGCCAGTTATTATCAGGTTTACTGAAGGAAAGGTTTATATCCTTTGGATCAAAGGTTAGTCCGTAAAAATCCCCATAAAAGGTCTTAGCCTCTTCCATTACATCAAATTGACATTCATCAGGGTGTAGTACTGATGCGATATACATGAGGCCGAGTATCCAGCGCGGGGTGCCGAAGTCCCAGCCTGGGGCAGGGTGCTTGTAAATCCGCATATTCCTGACCGCCTCAACCTCTATTCCCTGTTCAATGCATTCAGAGTAAAAATCTCCCACAGAATTAGATATAAAGGCGGAAATAAACATCACTTCAGGATTAAGCCTGTTAAGCTCCTGAACTGTGATGGTGGCGCCAGGCCGTCCACCCGGAGGGATATCCCTGTTTACACTATAGCCCCCTGCTGTTTCAACAAGCTGGTTTTCAAGACGGCCACCATTTATATAAAACAGGGGTTTTGTCATGGCATAATATGTGCAGGGCCTCACTGGAATAGTATTAACCATAGCCTCAATACGATTCAGTCGCTCTTCAAGATATCCTGCCAGCCTCTCTGCCTGTTCATGCACACCCGCTTTTTTTCCAAAATGGCGGAGTGTATCAATATATTTATGCGGATTCTGTATGTTGATATGAAGCCTTTTAAGCCCGTCGTTTTGAAGTATCTCTTCCCAGGCTGATATGACTGTTGCCTTTGATTTTACACCCATTGCAATAAGCATCGCTTCAACTATTTCCATTGCCCTGGTAAGCGGGTACCCCCCCTCAAAGTCACCTTCTTTAAATGATGTAAAAGAAGATGGCCCTACTATTTTCAGGTGATGAGAACAGGAGGGGCATGCAGCGTGATCATCCTCTTGCAGATTAATTGGCAGCTTTACCCTTGCTCCCATTGGGCCATAGAAATCACGGTGTATAAAAGGGTGGTTGCACTGCGGGCATATGGTATGAAGATAGGCGCTTCCTGGTGTATTGAACAAGTAAACATAATCAAGCACACTTCTGACCTTTTCACAGAAGGCCTCTGCCTCACGGACAGTTGGTTCAAGAGAGATATCCGCTCCTTCAAATGGCAGAAAACGCATGATCTGAAAGGGTATATCCTTTGAGATACCGGAGATATACTCTGCCAGTTCCATTACCTCCTGTTGATTTTTTTTTGTGAGGATAGATGAAACCTCGATATGCACACCGCCATTATAGAGCATATTCATGTTTCTCAATACCGGCGATATAAAGGGCGCTCCGCATGCTATGTAAGCCTCGTCGGAAAAACCCTTCATCCCGATATTGATGAAATCAAGAAAAGGAATCAGCCTGCTAAGAGCATCTGAGGTGAAATAGGCATTGGATGAACAACCTGTCTTGAGCCCCTCTTTATGGGCGATTTCTGCTGTTTTTAAAAAACCCGGAAAGGCAACAATGGGGTCATTCATTAAAAACACAATGCCTTCACACCCTGCTTCAATGGCCTTTGATACGATTTGCCTTGGCGTCAGATGTGTAAGGGCCTTGCTCTCAGGCGACATCTCACGGACAAGCACTGTGGAAATACATCCAGGACAATTGAAATTGCATCCTGTGGTGGTTATCTGTAAAAATTTTCCCTTTGGCCGGAAATGGAGTATGGGCATTGTCTCTATGGATATGGGACATGCAACCAGGTACTGATCCGGGTATTTCTCCTGCAATGTATTATTAATAAGAACATAACGTCCACACCTGCCGGTTTGTCCTTCAGAAATCCTGCATCTCAGTTCGCATATATCACAGTTCATGTAATCCATTTTATTTCCTCATCACTATCCAGAGCCCGATATCTTCATTATGCAAAATAGAATAGGAATTTATGCCTGCGGTTTTGAGGGCTGTTTCAAAACGTTCACGGGTTTCAGGGCTCATGTTGCGGCGCATAAGATCTCCGAACTGCCCATTGGAATTTTCATTGGACATCATTTTGCCTTTAATGGATTCCTTTAATTCACGGTTGCCGAATCCTCCGCCTATATAGGACCACCCGCCCGGCGCAAGTATACGGTATATCTCCCGGAATGCCTGCGGCAGGTCTTCCCAGAAAAAGACAGAACCGCGGCTTACTGCCAGGTTAATACTGTTGTCAGGGAGGGCGATTGATGATACATCCCCGGTTATTGTCGCAGACCTCCCCTGTATGTTATTTTCCTGAATCGTTTGTTTAACTATCTCAATCATGTCAGGCGACTGATCAAGAAAGTGCATATATAATTGAGTGGCCTTTGCAAGGGCTGCCCCCAGATAGCCGCTGCCACAACCGATATCCAGGCATGTGCCGCTTGTTATACCGGTTCTGGCAATGATCTGGCCTGCTATGATCGGATAAATTGGTTTAAAAATATTGCGGGCAATTGAGTCAAATTCTTTAGCCTTTTTTTCCATATCTATTCCTTTTTGTTTTCAACATATCTATAAAGAGCTATTTATATATCTTTTCCGGTTTCATTTTATAGAGCATCCATAAATCAATTTATTTGGTTTTAAATAAGGCTAACTAGCGACTAGGAGACAACATAGTCATGCTGTTATGTATTTTAAATCAATAAAGTGAACGCTTTAGATGCTATATGGCAGGAATAACATAAGGATTTTCAGGTAGTCAAGTCTATTTTTTAAAAAAATTCAGGCGGGATTAAAATATGATCTGCTGGATCTGATAAAAACAGAATAATACTAATCAGATAATAAAATTTCTGTATGAATATTGGATAGCTAAATTATTCATTAGGGATCGTGCAAATGAAAGATAAAAAGACCGATAAATTTATTTTCAGTTTATAATTTTACCCATGGATGAGCCATCATAGCCGGGGATGGCATCTATCTCTTTTCTTAAAACCTGTGATTGCAGGGCATTGGTAAGGATCTTTATTGTGGGGTGGTTCATCATATCATCAGGGATAACAAGGTCGCAGCGGACAGAGATAATTGGGACAAAACCCAGGTCATATGAATCAGCAACAGCCCTGAGACCCAGAGCAGCGTCCACTACGTTACAGGCCACCTTGCTTGCGCCATCCCGGTGTGATGTCACCTCATTCTGGTAGCCGTTTATAGCAGTGCCAGGTATCCCTGCCTTTTTTAATTCATCATCAAGCAGAACCCTTAAGGCCGCCCCCTGCTCCCGGTTTACAAACCGCACCATAGGTTGAGCCAGGTCAGCCACATTGCGGATACCAAGAGGGTTGTTCCTTGCCACGATCAGCCCCTCCTCCATAAAGGAAAATCCAAAGATATGGCATTTCATTGCCCCCAGTTTCTCATTGGTAATGGCCACATTGGCCTCAGCATCACCTGTATTATGCAGATGAGTACCCGCAACATGGGCATTGCCCTCTGCCAGGCCGTTTAAAGAGGCATGGCTTGATGCAAACAGGCAGTGGACACGAAAGTCAGGCGCTATGCGCGATATATGATTGGCCAGGATCTCAAAGGCAGGATCGCACCCCATAAGTATTATTGAATTGTTAAGCAGGTGTTCAGGGAGGAATATCTGTGTCTTTTCACCGGCATTATCCAGCAGGCCATCAGCCGCTTTCAGGCCGAAGGATGTTGCCCTTGCGCCCTTGAGCGGGATACCAACCAGGCGGTCACGAACCTTTGCAAGAGAGAGCCGGGTTGAAGGGGTGTTATCACCGTTTATTACATGCACCGGCTGGGCATCCACTGGTTCATCCAGTATAAAAAGGTCTTCAACACGACACCCGAATAAGCGGGCGAGCTGAAGGGCAATGGCTGTATTTGGAAGGTAACGCCCTGATTCAATATCATAGATGGCCTGACGTTTTATGCCTATTATCTTTGCCAGCTCTTCCTGTGAGAGCTTCTTTTTAACCCGGTACTGCCTGAGGTTGCAAATAATCGTATTACCCTGCTGAGTCATATAAACTCCCTGTCATATGCCTTTTTGGCATGGAAAATAGTTAAGTTATTGGATTCCTTTATCTGTTTTGATTGCACGTGCCAGTATAAAATGTAATTGACAGTTAAATAATACAATTGTAGTTTCCTTATCAGGAATCATATGTTCTCAAAAAGAATTGGTCAAATAAATAATGCTGTACAAAAGATAGCATATAGAAGAGGCAGGAAAAAGGAGCAAAATATGGGCTATAAAAATAAAATGATTTTTCTTATTATCATCTGGTGTCTGCTGATTTGGCTTGTTGGTATCTCTCCAGTATCCTTTGCGGCACAGTGTGAGCAAAAGGTAACTGTATTTGCTGCTGCCTCAACAACCAATGCCATGACTGATGTGGGAGACCTGTTTGAAAATCATAAAATGGGAAAGGCCATTTTATCATTTGCATCAGCCTCAACTCTGGCAAAACAGATTGAACAGGGGGCGCCCGCTGATATATTTGTTTCTGCAAATTCAGAGTGGATGGATTATCTTGAATCAAGAAAACTGCTCGAACCTGGCACCAGGTTTGATTTTTTAAAAAATATCCTGATGCTCATTGCGCCGGTAACGAGCCCTATAGACCATATTGATTTGGTGAAAGGCCAGGATCTTGGAAAATATCTGGGTGATGGTCTTCTTTCTACAGGTGATCCGGATCATGTCCCGATAGGTAAATATGCTAAGGAGGCACTTATAAACTTAAGCATGTGGCAGGGCATTGAAAACAAGATAGCCAGGGCAAAGGATGTGCGCGCCGGTCTGGCCCTGGTGGAACGAGGCGAGGCGCCACTTGGTATAGTTTACGCCTCTGATGTAAAAATATCAGACAAGGTAAAGGTTGTAGGGGTCTTCCCTGAGGAGAGTCATAAACCAATAACCTTTTCAGTAGCCATTATAGCAGGCAAAAAAAGCGCGGCAGCACTTGAATTCCTAGAGATGCTTAAAACTCCTGAGGCAAAGAATATTTTTACAAAATATGGTTTTATCGTAAACAAATAAAATTAAGTTTTACAGGTCATCATGGCTTTTTTAAGTTTAACACCACTGGAACTGGAGGCCATCCGGTTAAGCCTGCTTGTTTCATTGTGGGCAGTAGCCGGTGGTCTACCATTTGGTATTGCTGTAGCATGGCTTCTATCACGCCATAATTTTCCGGGCAAACCCATTGTGGATGGCATTATTCATCTGCCGCTGGTTCTCCCTCCTGTGGTCATCGGGTATCTCCTTTTAATCCTGCTGGGGCGAAGGGGCGTAATAGGGGCATGGCTTTATGAATACTTAGGCATCACTATCGCCTTTACATGGAAGGGCGCCGCAATAGCCGCTTCTTTAATGGCCTTTCCGCTCATGGTAAGGGCAATTCGCATTTCCATTGAGAATGTTGACAGGGGTCTTGAACAGGCTGCCCACACTCTGGGTGCCGGGCCTATAAGGGTTTTTTTTACAATCACCCTGCCATTGATTATACCCGGCATCATAACAGGCTTAATACTTTCTTTTGCGAGGAGCCTTGGGGAGTTTGGCGCCACCATTACCTTTGTGTCAAATATAAAGGGTGAGACGCAGACCCTTCCCCTGGCCCTTTATACCATGACACAAGTTCCAGGGGGTGAGATACCTGCGCTTCGTCTCTGCATTATATCTGTAATTATTGCCATGGCCGCCCTGATGGTTTCCGAGTTCCTGACCCGACATTTTTCAGGCCGTATCAGGGGTTAGCATATGATTGATCTGAATATAAAAAAAAGAAATGGCCAGTTTCAGATTAATACGACGTTCGCATTCAGGCAGGCGGGTGTTACAGCTATTATCGGTGAGTCAGGTGCAGGCAAGACCTCAATAATAAATATGGTGGCAGGACTTATGCGCCCTGATGATGGTCATATTATAATAAACGGGCGCACCCTGTTTGATTCTGAGACCGGCTGTAATATCTCCCCGGAAAAAAGGCATATAGGTTATATCTTCCAGGATGGCAGGCTCTTTCCGCACCTTTCCGTGAGGCACAATCTGTTTTACGGGATGAACCTTATCCCCGGGCATGACCGCTTTATTACTGTTGACCAGGTTGTTGACCTGCTGGGTATAGGTCACCTGCTTAAACGAATGCCATCAAACCTTTCCGGTGGAGAAAAGCAGCGGGTCGCCATAGGCAGGGCGCTTTTGACAAGCCCGCAATTTCTTCTGATGGATGAACCTCTTGCCTCACTTGATGAGGCGCGCAAATCCGATGTACTGCCCTTTATCGGTAAACTTACGAGCGAGTTTAAAATACCTATCCTTTATGTGAGCCACTCCCTGAATGAGGTGCTCAATCTGGCAGATACTGTTGTTATACTCAAGGCAGGGAGTGTGATCGCCTATGGTGACGCAGATGAGGTCTTAAGCCGGCCTGATATGCAGCAGTTCCTGGGCACCTCAAATTATGGTGCAGTTATTCCCACTGTGGTGAAGGGGCAGAGCCATAATCTTACCACCCTTCATTTTCACGGGGGTGAACTCCATGTGCCTTCTCTGAACCTGGAAAAAGGGGCAAAGGTAGTGGTACTGATCAAGGCAAGGAATGTGGCCATATCCCTTGACCGGCCATTAAATACAAGCTTTCAGAATATCCTGCCAGCGCGGATCGATGCAATCATCGAAAGAGATGAGATGATGGTTGATATACGCCTTGATATAGGCTGCATGATAATAGCAAGGATAACCTGTGCAGCAAGAGAATCCCTCGGGCTTAAGCCGGGACAGCAGGTTTTCGCATTGATAAAAGGTGTTGCTGTTTCAACTGGAAACCTCTCCATTGAAGATGAGTAAAAAGTCCATAAACGCAAAATAGGGTTTAAAAATGAACTACCTTTAGTTGATGTTTAATTATTTTCATTTTAACATATATTATTATTGACATAAGGGTTATTTTTTTATATTTTCCACTTATCGGGTTTTTTGGATTTAGCCAGAAAGGCCGGAGGAGCTGCTCCACCGGCCTTTCCATTTATTTTCAGCAAAATAATTATCACTGCTTGCCAAACCCGCATACAGGATAATAGCACTCTTCACATCTTGCACATAAACCGCCATGTCCAAGCGATAACACATACTCCCTGGTAACTGTTTCACCGGTTATTATCAATGGTAACACTAGATCAAAAATGCTGGCCCTGTGATACATAACACAACCAGGTAAACCCAGAACCGGTATGTTCCCAAGGTATGCTAGCAGGAACATTCCCCCTGGATATATGGGAACCCCGTATGTTACAATCTTTGCCCCGGTCTTCCTGATACTCAAGGGAGTCAGGTCATCCGGGTCCACGGACATCCCTCCTGTGAGGGCAATAAGGTCAGCCCCTTCGGAAGCAAGTTCATGAATAGCCGCGACGGTCTTTTCTACATCATCAGGTACAAATACCTGCTTTATAACCTCACAGTTGAGCCTTGCGAATTTTTCTTTTAATATCGGCCCGAATTTATCCTTTATCCTTCCGCTGTATATTTCAGTACCGGTTGAAATAACGCCCACCCTCAAATTTCTTAACGCCTTTATTTCAATAACCGGGGAAAATTTCTTGCATATCTTTTCCGCCTCTCTGATATTCTTTTCAAGTGTTCCAAATGTGATAGTCCTCATTTCACCAACAGGTGTTTCAGTGGCAACAACATGATTCCCATGTAATGTAGAGAAGAATATGCCTTCAATGGAATTGATTTTTAGGAGCGCCTCTTTGTTCACCTTGAGCACCCCTGGCCCGGTCGAAAAAAATCTGATCTGGCCTTCTCCCATATCTTTCAGTTTAATGCCATGCCCTGAAGCGGCCTTTGCAATTATTGCTGAAGCATCCTCTGCCTGTAAAAAATCGACATCAAAAGTACTTTTATGTTTGAAATCATTCATATGTTTTCTCCTGCAGCCAGACAAGCCGGACCATTCATTTAGGTGTATTAAGTATTTTCGCAATGCATAGTATAAATATTATTTGCTGTCAATAAACGACATTTTAATATGTATTAATATTGACATAAAACAGTGAAGACTCTATTGTCTATTAAAATCGAAAGGGTTTTCGATTCAGCAAAAAAACCGGGAGAGTTGCTTTCCCGGTTTTCTATTTGTGGGATATATTCTCAGCAACCACAGCAAATTCTTTAGAGCGTTTAGGACTTAAGAAAAGAGGTTGGATTTGTTATAAAGGCAACAAGCGCATGATTGATGCATAATCACGCTTTTATTTTCATGGCTTAATCCCGGCTTACTTGAGTAACTATCTGATTATATTACCCTGGTAAAGAATTTTTATTATGTTAGGATTTTTTATTAACATTTACAACTATAACTGGTAAAAAAAAACTCTTTATTTTGGCGTAATATATTGTATTTTTTATTTTTTTACATATCAACCTTTGAGCCCTTCTACATTTTTTTTATTCGTATTGAAACATATGCTGTCCAATGGGTGAAATGTCTTGACATGAAAAGTATGTTTTATGGTTTGTAATTCATCCTATAATTGCCACCACTTTGCTACTATAACAGCAAAAAACACCATAAAATAAAAGAGGTCAAGAAATAATCTCCTGACCTCTAAGTTTTTGGTAGCATTGTATATTTTCACATCTAACTATCTGTTATTATTCCTATATTACAGACTCATAATGAGGGGGGTCAGCGGTTCGATTCCGCTCAGTGGCTCCAACAAAAAATTTTAAATTTGAGATTTCAGATTTCAAATTCTCCAGTCTCAAATGTCAAATCTCTTCAATCCTCAAAAGAAACCTTTCCCCGGAATTTCTTAATCTTTCCCCTCTTCTGCTTTGAATCTATCCTTTTTTCCTTTGAAGCAAATGACGGCGCGGTTTTCACACGGTACTTTGGCACCTTTGAAGCCTCCACTATCAGAGCGGCAAGTCTCTCTATCGCATCCCTCCTGTTCTGCTCCCTTGTGCGATGCCTTTCTGCCTTAATGATAAGGGTTCCATCCTTTGTCATGCGGCTCCCCGCAAGCACGATAAGGCGTCTTCTGATGTTGTCAGGTAATGATGTGGAATTCTTTACATCAAACCTGAGCTGAACAGCAGTGGAGACCTTGTTCACATTCTGACCGCCTGGACCGCTTGACCGTATAAAATCCTCTTTCAACTCACTGTCCGGTATAATTATATCACTGGTAATCTCTATCATGGCACAACACTTCCTCTCTATATTTTAAGGCCCCTTTTATAAAAGAATTCATTATCAGGGCAGTGATTGTCAACAGTTTTATGCTTCAGACAGTTTTATATTGACATACAGAACTTAACTCCATATAATTCTTAATCAAAAAAGATGTCTAATTTCAATTAGTTAAGGAGGAAGGGTATGAAAATCAAGGCAGCAATAGTAAAAAAACCATCGGATCCATTTGTTATAGAAGAGGTAGATCTGGATGAACCCAGAGACAATGAAATACTGGTACGCATAAAAGGGTGCGGGCTTTGCCACACAGACCTTTCAGGCCAGCATGCATACCTCCCGGTAAAATTTCCAGGTGTTTTCGGACATGAAGGTGCTGGTGTTGTTGAAAAGGTGGGTAAACTGGTAAAAAAGGTTATGCCGGGTGATCATGTAGCCATGAGTTATATCTCCTGCGGCACATGCGGTCCATGCATAAAAGGTCATCCAACCCATTGTGATAACTTTTTCCCATTCAACTTTTTCGGAACCCGCCCTGACGGCAGCACATATATGAAACAGGGAAGCCAGACCGTGTATGGCTCATTTTTCGGCCAGTCTTCATTTGCCACATATGCGATTGCCTCAGAGCGCAATGTAGTAAAGGTACCCAAGGATGTCCCTGTAGAGATGCTAGGGCCACTGGGATGCGCACTCCAGACAGGTGTGGGCGGTGTGTTTTACTCACTTCAGGTTAAACCAGGCTCATCTATTGCCATATTCGGCGGCACAGGTTCTGTTGGTGTAAGCGCCATCATGGCCGCGGTCGTGAGCGGGGCAACAAAGATAATAGTTGTGAGCAGAAGCGATGAAAAGATGCAGAACACAAAACAGTTCGGCGCAACCCATCTGGTAAACTCCGGCAAGTGTGACCCTGTCGAAGAGATCAGAAAAATTACAGGCGGCGGCGCAGATTACTCTCTTGAGTGTACAGCCATACCTGAAATACTCAGCCAGGCAGTAGACTGCCTCTGCATGGGCGGAAAGTGCGGGCTTATAGGCGCAGCGCCAATGGGTGTAAGGGCAAGCCTGGATATGCAGAGCATCCTCAATGGCCGCACAATCACCGGCATTGTAGAAGGTGATGCAATATCCGATATCCTGCTTCCGGTCATGATAGACCTTTATAAGCAGGGACGTATGCCCTTTGACAAGATGATAAAGTATTACCCCTTTGAAAAGATCAATGATGCAGTTGCAGATGTTGAAAAGGGAAGGACATTAAAGGCCATTTTAAAGTTCGATTAAAAGGGTCATGCTATAACAAAAGGGCGGGTATTTCCCGCCCTTTTTCTCTAAAACAAAATCACCCCCCGTGAACCGACTGAAAAATCCTGATATCAGCGCCATCTGTCAACATATCTTCAGGCCTTAACAAACGGCTGTGCATGGCAATGGCAGGTGCCCAGGCATCAGGGATCTTCAAAAATTCAAGGAGATCCCCTGCTGTTGATCCATCGGGCATTACTATCTCTACCCCCTCAGCCGAACTGTACGGAGGGAGCTTTCTGCCCAGGACACCGAATAACTGTACTCTTACCTTCATATCTAAAAAACTAAAAATTGTGAACGCCGTCCAGCTCTGCATCTGTAAATGGGAACACCACATTATGCGGCGGCAGAGGCTCTTTCATAAAGAACTCAGGCAGTCTATCATCCTTGGCTGTAAGACCTGCCTTTTTGTTAAACTCCTTTTCCGCCTTAAGTATACGCACACCAAGGTTACGCAGGTCTTCCACCTTCCAGCTTGTGCCCAGCCTTGCGTTAATAAGCCTTATAAACATCTCCTTTGCATCAGGTGCAGCAATGGAATACATGGCAAAGAGGCACAGGCCCATACTGTCTGCCATTGCGCAGAAGATCTGGTTTTCTCTAGAGTTCTCAAGCTGCCCCTCTTTTTTAAGCGGATCAAGTATATGGCCCAGGTACATGGCCACCATGTTTCCTGCTGTATGGTCTGCCCCCATTGTTGATGTTGCAAAGGTTACTCCGTTACCGATCATGCCCCTGGGGTCATAGGCAGCAATAGACTGGTTCTTGACTGCCGCAACCCTCGGATTATTAAAATGCTTTCCAACAGCGGATGGGCCGTCACCAAATATCCTGCCCATTTCAGTGCCCTTTGCTATCTCATCCATTATCTCTATGGGGGCATTTTTGTCACCAAACTTTCTGTAGCCTGAATCCATTGCTACCGCTATTGCAACGCCTGTGTTCATTGTGTCAAGGCCAATATCATCACAGAGAAAATCCATGCGGGCAATGACATCAAGATCATCTATACCGCACATACCGCCCATTGCCCATACAGTTTCATACTCTATTGAGCTTGAAACATATTTTCCATTCTTATCATTAAAGACATTGGAACACCTTATAATACACTGTGAGCAGCCCACATGACCTGTCTGGCCGCCTCTCTCCTTTATTGTGTTTGCAAGGGCCTCTCCGCTTATCTTCTGCCACCCCTCAAACTCACTTTTTGTTGCATTATAACATGGAAATGCGCCCATCAGATTTACAGGGGCTACCAGCGCAGGGGTGCCAAATGCAGGAAGGAGTTCACCCTCAAACGGGTTTGCCTTGACAAGGGCTGCAAATGCCTTTGTTGCCTCATTGAAGGTCTCCTTATCAACCAGCGGATCAGCCTTTTTCCCATTCTGGGGGATAATAACCGCCTTTAAACCCTTTGAACCCATAACCGCACCTATGCCGCCTCTGGCTGCTGCCCTGCATGGACGTTTATCAGTATCGCTCCCCTGGATTGATGCTGACTTCATCATATATTCGCCTGCGGGCCCGATACAAAGAACCGCATTTTTATCACCGTATTTTGCATGGAGCTTTTCAACAAGGGCATAGGTTCTCATGCCTTTATATTCAGATGCATCTATCAGCTCCGCATTGCCCTCAAGATCAAGCTTCAGGATGCTTAAATCACCGGCCTTAGGCTTACCATCAACTATAATCGCCCCGATACCAAGCTTCCCCAGTGCACCCCCCGAAGTGCCGCCCACATTGGCCTCCTTGATACCGCCTGTTAAAGGGCTCTTTGCGCCTATAGATACCCTGCTTGAGTTGAACATGTTTGTCCCGCAGAACATTCCTGTAGCAAAAATAAGTTTATTGTCAGGGCCGAGCGAATCACAACTGGCTGGTACTTCCTTATTGATCATTATAGAGGTAAGCCCTCTGCCACCAATACCTTTATATTCGTCGGGCATTGCCTCAACCTTGATTGTCTTTGTATTCATATTTACTCTGATAAAATTCATCCTGCTCTCCTCCTGTTCGATATAATGAGTATGTTATCTTAAAATTGCACATGAAGTATAAAGGCTATGACATTTCAAGTCAACCAATATTTCTTAATTTTTCTTGTAATATCAATAGGTTATGACATTTTTTACATAAGGTTTAGTTTTAACTACTTTCCTGATGGCCTTTCATCTTTCACAGGCTGACAGTTTTCATGGCCTTGCCTTATCTTTTATGGCTTTCCATATCTGCCAAAATTATGACGATTAAAACCGGATAATGCCTTTTGACCTGCCCCAAAAAGAGTGCCAATATATAGTAACTATTAACTGGTTGATATTTATAGTATTTTACCTGGCTATTTTTAGCTGCTCAGGGTATATATATTGCATTAATTATTATATCCCCGGATAGAATAAATAGTGTATCGATATAAGAATAACCTGGGAAATAGAATCAGTGTGAAGCATTTCAACCGCTGCTGATAATGCGTTTGAGGAGTGAGACAATGAGCAAGTCCAGGCGTGAAGGAAAACCTGCTGCATTAGGCAACTACATTATCTACATTATAATTATCTGGACAGTCTTAATAGCTGCATCCCTTACGTGGAGCTTATACCAGCGTCATGAGGCGGCAGTGCAGATGGTTAATGGGGCAGCATCATTAAACCTTGAGAAAAACTTTATACC
>JAFGFM010000169.1 GCA_016931115.1 Deltaproteobacteria bacterium
AATTTATATTTGTCATGACAGGACTTTTTAAAACTCGTAAAGACCTTGCTGGGGATAGATGAAACAGGCTCAATAGTTTCGGTGTATGGATACAAGGCATCCGCACTGTATTTTGAAAAATTGTGTTCCACAAGACCTACAAAGGGATATACAGTATCGTCTTCATATTCGGGCATCTCACAATAAAAATGTTCCATCATCTGGGTGTAAATAAAACGGGCTATCTCCCGCTTGTTATACTGGATAACGTTTATAACGTCGTCCTGGCTCAGATAACTATTGAATTTCACCATTGCCTGGCCTGCCAGTTTAAAAAGAAGTTCTGCCTGGCTGTCGTAATCTATCTCCGGTAAATGGATTAATTCATTCACAATTATTTTATCCAGCCTGTCAGGGATTATCCTGCCCTTGCCCTTTATATAGCTTATACCGTCTTCCTGTTCCCGCAACCTCTGAACAAGTATCTCTTCTGAAACCGGCTGATAATTCAATACTCTTGTATCCAGGTCGAAATCATGAAAACCTGACCTCACGGTATCAGTCTGTTGAGATACTGTTCTGGGTATCTCTATTATCTGTTGTGCAAAGTTCCATGCCACATTTTCACATGCAGCCTCAGCTATTTCCAGTTTCTTTCCCATAAAAAGATCTCTTTGAGGCTGGCTTAAAAGCCTTTCCTTATATTTTTTAAGTATCAGGTCCTTTGCTTCCTTTCCGGTCAATTCCTGTACACTTTTGAATGCGGTGTTAAGGGTAGGCAGAATATCCACAATATCACGCTCCACCATTAACTGCTGCTTAGCTTCCTCTCTTTTTTCTTCATCGCCAATAAGATTGATTTCTCTCTCACGGTTTAAAAATTCCTGCTCAACTCTGGATACCGCTGTAACAACCTCTTTTTCCCGTTCAAGTTCTTCAGGGTCTATCTGAATTATATTCTTTTGTCTGATTATTGAGTCAGGCCTGTTTGCCGCTTCAATAATCTCCTGAAACCTGTCATGCGCAACTATTGTGAGGGTATCAACCTTTTTATCACCCGTTCTTACACCATATGGCAGCCTCAGCCCTCGACCTATCGTCTGCTCACGAAGGGTTGTTGAAGCCGCTGTTCTCAATGGGATGATCGTATACAGGTTTGTAACATCCCACCCCTCTTTAAGCATGTTTACATGTATAACTATTTCAATAAGGTTGCTGATCTCTTCAAGTGATAAAAGCTGCTGGATATTCTCCTCCTTTTCCTCACCCTTCTGGTTAGAATGTATCTCCATTACCTTGTCGCTGTATCTTCCTTTAAAAAAATCATCTGACTGTATAAGCGATTTTAATTTCCCCGCATGTTCAGTATCCTTGGCAACAATAAGGACAAATGGTTTGACAGGAGTCGCCTTGTTATGTCTGGCATAAATCTCAAGCCCTACCTTGGTGTCTTCATGAATCCGGATTCCGTCCTCAATCTTGATAAGGTCAATTTCTTCATCTGATCGCCCTGATGGGTCAAAGTCCTTCCGGGTTGCAACAGCAGGTTCTTTAACAAAACCGTCCTCTATGGCATGGGCAAGTGAATATTCATAAACAACATTTTTAAACTTGATTGCACTTCCACTCCTTTCCACCTGTGGAGTGGCGGTGAGTTCAAGCCCTAACACAGGATTAAGCTCATTGATAACCTGCATACCCCTGTCAGCCCGGTAATGGTGAGATTCATCCATAAGAAGCACAAGATCCTTTAAGCCGGCCAGATAATTAAAGTAAGAGTCACCAATATACTCTGACAACCGCTTAATCCTGGGTTCAGCCCCCTTTCTAGCCTCTGCGTTTATTTTGGAGATATTGAACACATTAATCTTTATCCCCTTTTGAAACCATATCATCTGAGAAGCCTGCGTGTAATTGTCACCAGTTATGACACGGGGCGGGTCCTGCGCAAATTCACCGATCCCTTTAAAGACATACTTAGGATAGGCAGGGTTAGAAAAATCCTGTATCAATTTGTTATAGATGGTAAGGTTTGGGGCAAGCACAAAGAAATTTTCAATACCTTTTTCCAGATGGAGCCAGGCAATAAAGGCTCCCATTAGCCTTGTTTTACCGACACCTGTAGCCAGCGCAAAACATATGGAAGGGAAGTCACGTTCAAAATCAGTGCAGGTTGGAAACATGGCTTTTATCTTTTCCAGTTCCGATATAAGGTCAAGCCCTTTTTCAAGTGGCATCTTTTCCAGTATCATCGTGAGTCTTTCAAGGCTTGTCTTCTGGGGCGCCCGAAGACTCAACCGGTTTGATATCATCTGTGCAGTTCTATCCATGAATGCTCCTTATCAGGGTTTACCGGATATTGAGTTATTAAAATTGTCACAAAGTCAGAATAACGTCATACCGGCGAAAGCCGGTATCCAGTCTTATAAAATATTTCCTGGGTTCCGCGATCAAGCCGCGGAATGACCTTTTTGTTACTGCATAATGTTTAAACTACAATTCGCACAACATTAAAACAGCCTGGTCTGCGCATCATCAGCCTTTTTCTTTTTGGGGACATTTTTTACTTCACCCGGCCCCACAGGTATAAATTCAGGTTCATCTTCCTTCGGCATATCTATAATATTTATGCTATAGTCATCTTTACCGAACTCGCACCTTCCAAGGAGCATGTTCGGTATTTTCTTTACGGTGATATTGGGGTACTTGGTTTCACATGCTTTTTGAAATGACTTGCAGCAGATCAAAAGACTTTCATCCTCTTTCATATCATCATGAATCCGGTCCAATGAAGCGACTGAGACCATTTGAGTTGTGGTAAATATAAAATCCTTTTCAGTAGATTGCCCCTGCTTAAAGTAACAATCAGGGCTGGGGTTGTATATAAAACCCTCATGCTTTGCCATTGCCGCAGCAAGCATATCTGCGTTATATCTTTCCTCTATTATCCAATTGTCATACTTATCCTTTTTGAGGAGGCTAGGCGCAAGCTCATAAAATTTGAATCCTCCTCCGCCCTTCCAGCTTATCGACTTTGAAATACCGCCTTGGTCAGTACCATCACACACCTGTTTCAGACGAGGCATACAATGGGTATAGCAATGATCCCCAAGCTCAATACCAATCCACCGTCTTCCCATCTTGTGGGCAACAGCAGCGGTTGTGCCGGAGCCGAGGAAGGAGTCGAGGACAATATCACATGTTCGAGTAGAAAGTGTAAATATTCTTTGAATAAGACGCTCTGGTTTTGGTGTTGCGAATACATCGTTTGTATCGATCTTTTTAATTTCTTTTTTCGCTTCTTGGTTATCACCAACTTCATTTCTATACCAAATCGTTTTTGAAACACTCCCTTCTTTTACTTCAGACAAAAACCGCTTTAATCTAGGTAAATTATTACCTTGTTGCCCGAACCATATCCTATTATCTGCAATTAATTCTTTAAATTTATCTTCATTTACAGCCCAACATCTTGATTCAGTTGGTCTAACAATCCTACCAGATGGAGTCTTTATTGGGTAATCTGTTGATTCAGTATATGTTCTAACTGATAAATCGCTCGAAGTCCAAGGCCCTCTAGGGTCATTATCAGGATTGCTGTATCTTTGATCCATTTCTTCTGTGCGTGGTAACAAATATGGACGCCAAAAATCTTTCACTTTCGCATAACATAAGATATGATCATGGCTATCTGAAAGCCATTTTGCATCATTTTGTGGGGAAAATTTCTTCTCCCATATCACATTTGCAACAAAATTATTTCTGCCAAAGACCTCATCACAAAGTACTTTTAGATAATGGGATTCATCGTCATCTATTGAAATCCATAGGCTACCATCGTTAGAAAGTAGGTTTCTTAAAAGCTCAAGTCTTGGTTTAATCAGAGAAAGCCACAGAGAATGCTCCAAACCATCGTCATAATGTTCAAAGGCGTTTCCCGTGTTATAAGGAGGATCAATATAAATACACTTCACCTTTCCGGCAAAATCCTGTTCCAGTGCCTTAAGCGCCAATAGGTTATCCCCATGTATGAGCATGTTCTGTGTGTTTTTATCGCCATATGATTTTTCAGGATCTTCAATCAGAATCCTTGGCTCAAGCCTTGGCTCTTCATCCTTACCGATCCATGTAAGTTCAAGTTTCTGTTTATTGGTCATTCAATCAATCCTTTATTCATTATGACATTTTTATACGCCATCATATGAGCCATGTTTTCAGGTTGTGCGCCATCAAATTTGCGCCGACCTTTTTTGTACCATTATGGCTATTCCAATTTTTTCCTATCTTGCTCTTTTAAATATTTTACTCCATCCAAAGTCAAACGATATTTCTGGTTTTTACTTCGTGGCTTATCCGGTATTGTCATCGCGATATATTCTAAATCTAGTAGTTGCCTGATCGATGATTCATAGTTCCTTGTACGAGTTTTATATCCAAGTTTTTCTAGCAATTCCGGTGTGGTTCTTGGCCCTTTTTGGCAAGCAGACAGTATGGCCTGTTGTGTTACAGTTAGGTCATATACCCCATCATGCACCCCATCATGCACCCCATCATGCACCCCCTGCCCGATGGGCTGTTTGGTTGTTATAATCAAGGAGATACTGGTTTTATCTCCTGCAAACTCTGGTATACTGATGATCATACGGAAAATATCTCCTTCTATTAGTTGAGGGTCTTCCCCTCCATATTTTTTCCCATAAAACATCATATTGCGCATACCCGAACCCAGCTCATCTGCCCGATCTATTTGCCTGAAGAAGGAGCCTATCACCGGATTTTTTTGAAAGGGAACTGAAGTCTCAGGGTCCAGAGGGCCAAAGCCATGCGGTCGGCTCGGGTTGTCAGTAACCACGCGTCCATATTCAATTATCAGCCGACTAGTCGAACCGCTGGCGTATTCTCTGTGGATGAGGAGATTTGAAGC
>JAFGFM010000170.1 GCA_016931115.1 Deltaproteobacteria bacterium
CCACTGGATCAAAGTGGATAACCAATCATTGATACTCAGGAACGGGCCGGATGAATACTACCTGCTGGTACTGCAAAGACCTGCTTACAATTTAATGACTGTGGATACCATTTCTTTTGTCAATACTCTCAGTATTATCAGAGCAAAAAAGGATTATGTAGAGATCGGCGAACACAAATATGTTATTGAACGGATATACAAAATTGATAGCAACGATAAGATGTCTGCCATCAAGAATCACATATCAGCAGGACAATTTTAAAATAGAGTTGACAATCACATTGGATTATATATAGGTTTAAAAAAATGCTTTTTCTAATCAGGAGGAAAAAATGAAAATCACTAGGCTTGTTGTATTGTCTTTAATTATTTGTGTCATGTTTCTGTTTTCTGTAAATGGGGAAGAGACTGAAAAGAAGAATCCACTTGATGAGGCACTTGGTGATGCCTTAATTGCCCTGGTCAATAAAGACTATGAAAAGGCTGTCAAACTGCTTGAACCCATTGCTGATAAGAATGCCCGGGCTAAAGGTATTCTTGGTCGCATGATTTATATGGGGACCGGCATTGAGGTGGATACTAATAAAGGCATGGCGATGATAATGGATGCCGCAAGGCAGGGGGATGAGGAAGCCAAGAAGAATGCTGTAGACTTAAATCATCAACTGGCCAAGAATGGTGACGTGAAGGCAATGTATAATATGGGACATATGTGCCTGAATGGCTGGGGCGGAGAAATCGAATCTGGCCAATGCCTGAAATGGCTTGAAGACGCGGCCAATTTGGGGCACTCCAATTCAGCAAAATTTCTTGCCCATATATATAAAAATGGCAAGTACGGCCTGGCCGCTGATCAGAATAAGGCAACTGAGTGGACTCAGAAGGCACAACAGCCACCACAAGCACCACAGAAATAAACCGCCAATCATTATTTATTATTTATCCCAATCAGATAAAGACGTTCATGCTCCCCGGCGCTTTTAAAGGCGTCGGGAGGCTTGGGACAATGATTTTTATGTCGCCCCTTCGGGGCCCCAAATATTAAACTCAATTTAAACAGAACGTAGATGGCACAGTGGTTATGAGAAGCCAGATTAACACCAAGTAAACGTTGAAGGCGGTGGGCCTTTATAATGCGGAATGTTTAATAGTTACTAATGAGTGCATAATTATATATACATGGTCTTCGTCATAATCTCTTCATTCAAAAAAGGGTTGAAAAATTACTGTCCATATAATTATAGCCGCATTAGTAATTGTGAATGATAAATGGGCTGAAGCGGTTTAGCCTGTAGGCTGTTAGAGCAGAAGCAGGGGAATTTTTCTGACCCTTATCGAATTTTCAGTGATCGTTATCATTGCACCATTTATTAAGACGTCATGAATTTGCTACCTGCTTCCAAAGGCATGACTTGATTATCCAGATTTATCGCTGCAAATGTTAATGCCTGTCTGATATCCTCTCGTTCCAACTCAGGATATTCGGAATGCAATTCATCCCAATCCGGATAAAGTGACAATGACTCAAATACCCTAAGACTGTCAGGCGCATTCCCCTGATGCATGGTTGCCCGTTCATAATCTCAGAGTTTATGGTAATTCTATCAAGCTTTCTTTCATTTGATTTACCTCCTTGACCATTTAGGTAGCGAATATCATGTTTATTCCAGTAGATAAACAATATCTTATTGTTATCAATATGACAAGGTTGAAATTTCCCTGTGCTGGACTCTACAGAATTTTTATAAGGTTCATACAGTCTCTGTAAGAAGCTTTTATAAAAACTAAAACAAATGGATACCCGTCTGCATGGGCATGACGCATATAGGGAAAGGCTCTTGTTATAATCGGTGCGGGTGGTTTTTTATACTAAAGCTTAAACAAAGAAAAAGGCATCCCCGGTCTTCAACGGGGACGCCTTTTAGTGTTAAAGGTTAAGTTTATTTGTTGTGCAATCAGCCTGAGCTAATCGTATAACATTCAATGTTTTTACTACGGAGCAGCAACACCTGTCATTGTAATATTAAGTGTAGCCTGCCCAGAACCGGAAGCTCCAGCTGTGTATGATCCAGTATAAACATTCGCATAAGATGGAGAAGCTATAATTACCGTATACACAACTCCAGCATCCAAGGTTATGGCTGCATTACCTGTCAGCGCACCAGCCGCCCATTCAGCATATACACCACTAGCATTAGTCAGACCGATCTTAGATGTAACCCACTGCTGACCTCCTGGTGGAACGAAGTGAACAAAATATCCCGAAGCAGGAGTTGTCCCATTACTATAATATACAGTTCCACTAACGCTTGGCGGTTGAGGCGGATAAATCACCTCATCAATATCCCCGTCAGTCAGGCTTTTGTACATGAAGGTATAAATAACATTAGTAGCCACCTTTGTATCAACATTATTGACCTTGATTGTCTCATATTCAGAGACTGTCACTGTATATTGAGTGTCAAACATCAATGGAACATTCGACTGCGCTGTCTTACCGAAAGGAGTATACATGGCTATACCTTGTGCATTAGTATAGGCCTGAACTATATCTGGTTCTAATAATTCACCATCTTCGCCATCCGGATCTTCTTTTGGGTTAGTTTCTTCAAATGTGACCATTAAATCAGAAAGAGGATCGCCATTTTCGTCATTTACAGTCAACTGGATATAGGCATCCGCAGTGATTACTACATCATCGATTAGGTTTTCTTTCCCACTTTTAAAGTCATATGTAAAAAGTTCTTCAGGATTCGATGGGTCCGTTTCAAAGTCGAATATTGACACACTGATATCCGTTTCAGCCGGAATGGCAACATAGTTTTCACCATCTATTGTCTCAAATTCAAAGCCTCCTTCCGGATCAGGGTAAGTGCCGTCCGCTGCAACCTGAGCACGAATGACTACAGGTACACCACCAACGGTACAACTAAAAATAACCCATGATCCCTGGGGTGCAAGACTCCCATTTGCAAGCGTTGCGACTCCACTAATATAAGTGTAAGGAACAGCCTTTTCAGACTTTATAAGGGTAATTTCATGATGAACATTAGAGCCTTTTGGCCCAGTTGAGAATACAACCGTATCTTTATCTTCTGTTCCGTCTATCACGGCAAAAGGAAGAACCTCAGTTCCAGTATACCCGTCACCACTCACAAACCAACTTTTAACCGGATATTTCGCAGCCCAGGGGCCTCCAGTAACACGCATGAGAATATTGTCTGTTTCACTTGGGAAATCGTGCGCTGTTATTGCTGGAAATGAGAAATAAACAGTAGCAATACCATCCGTACCGACATAGTAATATGTTCTTGTTCCCTCTATATCACGGTATAACCATGCTCCTGAGGCAGGTGTACCATCATCCCATTTTACAGTCGCTGTGATATAGGTTGAGGTTTCAAGATTAAACTTAACACTTGAAAACGGAGTAAAGTCTTCAGGATCAAATTCTTCAATTTCAGATGGATCTGGTGCCGGACCTACAAATGATGTCATGGCCCCTGCAGCTCCGGTTCTGATTGTATAAGGTGTAGCAGGTGTAGTATTCACTCCGTCAACATAGAATTCATACTGTTTACCTTTAGTCGCATGGAGATCAGGGAATGTGAACACTTCATCATTATTGGCGTTATCATCAGCACCATTTTTAATATATTTTACACGAATATTCAGATCTGTATCAGCCGGTAAAGGAATGTATCCGGCTCTATCTGAGGGTACAACACCTGACAGGGTGGTATCCAGAACTGAAGGAACATACCCCTCTGGGCCGGTAGTATAATTTGCATTCCAGACGCCATCATTTGAAAATGATGTAGGCTGGAAGAATGAAACTGACGCACCGTATACCTGGAGATCAGACTGATCGATAACCCTGATTTTAAAATATGTTACACCTTCAAAAGTCTTGCCGGCGTTATATATTGAAAAATGTGAAATGGTTCCCTCATAGGCAGTCCCTGCATTGTTAAGGGTTAAACTGCCTTGAAGCAACCATTTTGCCGCTTCCTGATCATAGTACCAGAGGCCAACGGTTGGTGAAGGATTATCTCCTACATTATCACCCAGAGGGATTGAAATGCTTGCTGTGGCGCCACTTCTAAGATTCAACGGATCACCCTCAACATCTTCAACAGTTATATCAATCATGCCGAAGGTTGTAAAAAGTTTCAGAGAGCCGTTATCAAAGCCATACAGGTCACCGGGTAAAAGACTCAAATCACCGGTAGTGTCAATAGCTGTAACAGATACTTGCGCGGTTGAAACCGTGGCACCAGCGGCATTAACCAGCGTGTTCGCGCTGATTGTAACAGAGGCACCGCCATTGGTTATTGTATTGTCTACAGTTGCATCAATAGCATTTAGAGAGCTCGTTAGCTGCAGCACTCCTGATGTTTCAACGGTTTCACCCTCTATTACCCCGACATTCATGAAATTAGGTGAATAGCCATCTTTGGAAATTTTTAAAGAAATCAAATCCACTTTATCATAGGCTATTACCTCCAGACTGAAAGCTCCATCTGCGTCAGTCAGGGTGGCAAACTGGTCAGTAGGCTTGCTATCGCTGCTATTTGTCATCGTATAGCCTGCAACCTCAACCCTGACCTTTTCCAGAGGGTCACCGGCAATATTTTTAACAACACCGTCAATAGTGTAATAGAGTTTTGGTTTAAATTCTCCTGAATTCTTGGTTTTACAGGCCATGGTAAATACCATTGCCATAAGTACAATTAGCAACAAGCTAAACTTGATTTTTGTACATCTCATATTTTATCTCCTTTTTAAAAAAGTGAACCTTGGAGGCCGCTTTTATGGGCTGACCCCATTTTATGAAGCCAGCCTTTTTTTGTTTCGCCTAAAAATTAAGAGTAAATTGAATACCAAGAGTTCTGGGTTGTAAAAATGAGCCGGTTATGTACCCTGAATTTGGTAGAAATGAATAACTCTGATTGTAAGCAATATTATATGACCTGCTTGCCAGTTCATCGTTATCCAGGATATTATTCCCATAAACACGCGCTGTCCACCTGTAACCCTCTGGTACCCACTTGGTTGACGAATAATTAAAAGACATATCAAATGTCCAGTAGTCAGGATTTCCAGGGAAAATCGTTTCATCGTCAGTTCTTCTCGCTATGTACTGATCAAGACCGGTACCTTCATAAAAACCACTGGTGGTCCATGTCAGCATATCAGTTCCAATGAACCACATGCGGGAATAGGTAAAGTTTCCTCTCCATGGGCGGCTACCAAACTCCTCACCTGTTCTGTCCACATCGTTTGAAGGAAGTAATGCGGAGTGAACATTGGTAATCTCTACACCGTCCACAGTTCCCACACCCCAGAGAGGCCCAAAGGCCCTCAGCATAGCATCAGAAACATTGTAATTATCATATTCGTTTTTTGAATATGAAGCATTCAATGTAAATATATCGGCAGGCGTAATCACCCAGGTTATCTGCGCATTACCGCCATTTTGCTTGGCGCCGCCGGGTGACAGAGGCCCATAGGTGTTTTCTACATAATCAAGGCTGGAAGAACCCGCAGCAGATATCTGTTTACATCCCGTAAATTCACCCAAACCTCCATTTGCATCTCCTTCACCATCAAATTGAGGAATACGGCACTGATATGCGGTAAGCCACTGATTATAGTTTTTATATTCATAATAGTATCCGCTCAGGTTAACCTGGAGGCGTCCATTAAAAAGCCTGGTCTTGACACCGGCATCAAAGGAGTTCAGTTGTTCAGGGGGAATAGAGCGGCCGTCCCTCGCAACATTCATGGTCTTCATACCTTTGGAATACTGTATATACGGCAGGATATCTGCTGTTGCCTGCCATGAAATATTAAACTTATAGGTGGAGTAATTCGAATCGTAGTCATAATGGTTCCACTTAGAGGGGTCAAGCTCTCTTGGATAACGAATCATGTAATTATTATCCGGGCTTGATTCTGCTGGGCCTGCGCCATAGCCATTCCATCCTAAGTACTGCTTGTTATCCCAGGTATAGCGGTAACCGCCAGTAAAGTTCAGTCTGGCAAAGGGCGCATATGAGGCCTGCCCGAACAGGGCATATTCCCGAAGATCAACTTCATTATAGGCATTTTCAAAAATCCTGGCTATTTCAGTTACATCATCCTTCAATAACATGGCACCGGCAATCCACTCTGTCTTATCACCAGCAGCAATGCTTTCCTGAGATGTTAACCGTGCTTCCAAATTATAGTTACGTGACGCAGAATGGCTGTCCGTAGCAACCGCGCTTGCGTAAGTCGGGGGATAAAGAATCATCTTGGTGACAGGAAGATTTTCGCCTGTTGTCGGATCTTTTTGAGCAGTATAGGTGGTGTACATCCATGCGGCATTCCCATAACCATTTTCATCACCCTCACCGGCCAGAGTGATCTCTCCTGTTTCCAGGTCAATGGTATCCAGATCTAACCAGAAGGGACTAGTCGTGGATCCCAGTGGTACTAAAGAGGGAGACTGGGTCATTACCCAGTTAAGCTGTGAAACAGAGGTTCGGTAACCGTACTGAACAGTAAGGTATGCAAAGTCAAGCTCATGTTCATAAGTGGCGCTGAGGCCCCATGAATCAGTCTTTTGCTTTTGTTCATTTTCCGCGCCTTCAGTATAATACCATCTGGCCTTATATGGAGTGCTTACAGTTCCACCAGAAGCATATTCGCGAAAGGCTGAAGAAAGGGTCGGGTCAGGGTTTGCTACGATTTGAAGATCGCCAAAGGTTTCAAAGTAAACACCCTGGAATCCGTAACCGCCCTTGTTATCGGTGCTGTCAGTGTCAACAGCAACTACCAGAGACTGACGGTCAGTCGGTTCCCATCTCATTGACCCGCGCATGCCCCACATACTCTGGACATCTAAACCCACATCATCATAGGAGCCACGTTTTACTGAGCGTCCGGACATACGAAAGGCCAACTTGTCTGTGGCAGGAATGTTAAAGGCTCCTTCGATACGTTTACGATCAAAGCTGCCATACTCAAGCTGTATATTGCCGCCAAACTCGCCTATATCAGGTTTTTTACTTACCATAGATAAACTTCCTGCTGTAGAACCTCTACCATAAAGGGTTCCCTGGGGCCCCTTGAGCATTTCAACGCGCTCAAGGTCATAGAATTTACCTTCCATGGCATTGGATCTTGTAAGCGGCACGCCATCAATCAGAACGGCAACTGTTGTCTCAGCGGTAGGATTCCAGTATTCTGTAGTGATATCACGAATACTGATCTGCAAAAAGCCTGTTCCTCCACCACCATCATTTGTTTTAAGGTCCGGCACCATTTTTTCAAGTTCCGACATCTGGTGTATGTTCATACGTTCCATTTCATCCGGTCTCACAACCGCGATATCCATCGGAATCTTCTGTAGTTCGGCCTCCCTCTTTTCCGCTGTTACAACAATTTCTTCCAGCAGAAACTCATCTGTCTCTTCTTTTGCAGCCTTTTTTTCGGTCTTTTTTTCATCTTCATTTTCTGCAGAAAAAACCGGGCTTGAGATGCAAAGGGTCATTGAGACAAAACACAGAAAAAAGAAACCCAGAAGCCACTCATTTAGTAATAAACGTCTTTCTCCTCCCATAAAAACCTCCTTTAAAGTTAATGTTAAATAAAAAGAGACAGATAACCGCTCCCATCCCCTCAGATTACACTTCTGTAAAACATGCCAATCAGTACAAATATAACTTTATTCTATATAAGGTATTTATTTAAAATGAATGACAGGTAAACTGTCATTATTCAACTAAATTGTCAAGTCTTAATTAAAATAAGAAATTCAGGGCATTTTTTTTATTTATAACCTTTATTCGTTCAACAATGCATCTATAACCTGGCGCATCTCCAGTTCTTCTGCGAAAAAGTCATCCAAGGCCTCATAGCCTGTGCCTAATCTCTCGTATATCCCCCCAAAATTAAAGTATGGCACCGAATCAGGTGACCTCTCCTGCTTGTATTTTAGATATTCCTTGGGGATCTCTTTTTCAACAACCGGTGTAAGTATATCGTCACTGCTTACCATCTCATAGTGGTGTGCCTCTATAAGCCCCTTTTGCATATATTCGAGGGCAACAGTATCAAAGGTCTCTGATATCCATTCGCAATGGGAACACCCTATACTGGTGAAAAACAGAATAACCGGCTGCCCCTTGCTGTTTACATTTAATTTCAGCCCTGAGTTTTTAAATGTCTGGAACCTTTTCTCTTGCAGTGGCGCCTCTTTTCCAGCCTTTACATTCGCTTCTTTAGCACCCTCTTCAATATCTTTATCCGAATCGGCATATCTCCTGATATCAGCGGTTTTCAGCAGTTCACCGGAAAAATTGAAAAGCTTTGATGCAATCTGCTCCTCCCTGAGAAGCCTTTTGATGGTATCCTTTGCCTTTTCAAATGAGGTTGACCTGGCCTTTTGCCTGTCCGTTACATGTAATATGTGGAAGCCATACTCTGTCTCAACAATATCGGATATCCCCCCCCTTTCAAGGCTGAAGGCTGCAGTTTCGATTGAGGGGACTGCCGAACCCCTTGTAATATAGCCCAGGCTGCCGCCATCATCGCCTGTCCTGTCTGAGGAATAGCTTTTTGCCAGTTTTGAGAAATTTCCCGGTGTGGCAGCCTTTCTTAAGTTTCC